>JAFAXJ010000377.1 GCA_019241095.1 Verrucomicrobiota bacterium
TCTTGTGCTGTTAACTTGTTTCGCGAGTTTCGCTTAGCAACTGTTCAGCGGCGTCAGCAATATCTTCGCCGCGGCTCAGATTGCCGGCGAAGGCTGTTCTCACAAAAACAGCTACTGCTGCGACCCAAGCATAGATTAGAAGGCCTACCACCGCCGATCGAACAAGCCGGTCTGGAATTTTGTGCCTTCTGAGGTGCACACTCTCCACACGGCCGGAATGATTTCTCATAATACCGTGTCGAATGAGATCGACAATGTCTGGCGGTTCGTTCTAGGAATTGACAGCACGTCGGACCTGATCCTTAAAAGTCGGCTTGGTTATCGAACCTTAAAGGCTTCGCAGCAGGCAAGTTAAAAAAGACTTACTTACTCAGGCGCGCCTTGGTGTTCACTACGGTTGCGCTCTTCCAGCCCTGGGCTAAGTCTGCGGGGCGGCTTCGCCGCCGGCATTACGCGAGTCGAGCTCCGGGCGCTTGAGCGTCCCTCAAATCTCAGGCAAACAAAAAATCTATGCTTTTCTGGAGTTGATTTTTCAGCTTGGAAAGCGGCAGGCCCCGCACTTGTGACGAAAATGGCTCGTATGAAATTGGCGCCATGCAGCCACCCTTGAGCAGCGCCGCAATCTGGCCACGGTTATCCATGATATCTCCTTCCGTAACGAGGACCCGGTCTTCGTCGGTGGTTGCCGATTTCGTCTTGCCACCTGCTAGACCTGATACATGAACCACAGCGGTTTGCGTCGGGAAGAACTCGGCCTCATCACTGAGATAGTGATGGAAAGTATCGTGAAGTAACTTGTAAGCTGCTGGATGCTTGCAGCGGGCTATGCCTTCAAGAGCAGCCTTTTTCGTCCGCAAGGAGCAGATCTCGAAGCCCAAAGGCTCAATTAAGCCGATCATTTTGGCTTCAGTAAACAGAGGGGCGTACGCATCTAATGCGGTCACGAGTTCATCAGCTCGCTGCGCAGAGCCGCGCTTGTCATTGGCATCATTCAATGGGCATAGCACAATATGTGGGCACTTCGCGCGATTAGCTTCAGCAATGAGTCCTATAAGCTTTTCAATATTCTGGTTCAGCACTCGGGCATCCTCGAATGGGTACAAGGCGTTGATTGTTAAAACGGCAGTATGAGTGTCATTGAACGCCTTCTGCAGTGCAGCTTCTGACAGCCCGTCCAGAACGCCTTTTCCAGCTAAATCGTTACGAACCTCCACATATTTTGCCCCTAGATCAGCAGCCAGTTTCAAAAAGTCCTCAAGTGGAATCTGTGGCTTGATAATCCTGTTAAGACAAAGCAGGTCATTTCTTGACATGATACGTCCTCATTCGTTATCCGATTTTTAGGCTTCAATATTTGCTAGCGGGCCTTATCCGCTCTCCCTCGTTAGCCGCGGAAATCTTCCTGCAAGGCACTCCGTAACGGTTCCGGGACGTCTGAGACTGTGTCAAGTTTGGTAGGGAAACGGGTATCTATTTCCATGATCTGTTCAGAAACTGCCACCTGAGGCCTTTAAATGAGCTTCATCCGGGGCAGCTTCATTACTTTGAATAACTTCATATTGGATCATAATTGATGATTTACATGATCTTATTTGAGATGTACAATTTATTCGAAAATGTTGGCGAAAGACTCAACACAGAATCTTCCCGTTAAAGCTGATGTAACTGGAGCATATTCGACCGGTATCGAAGCCGTGTTCCCGGGTAATAAGCGTTTTGGCAAAGAAGGAATTTGCGTGCAACGACTTATATGAATGCCCGGGGACCGGTGAGCATTAATCGAATCGTCACCGCAACCGGCTTAAGCCGAGCGACGGTCGACCGCGTACTGAACAAGCGTCCCGGCGTCCATCCGCGAACGCAGGCACATGTGCTTCGGATGCTAGCCCATCTGGAAAAGGACGGGCAATCGGGGGTGCTTGGGCTTTCGACTATTGAGAAACGCGAGGCGTTTCGCTTTGCAATCGTTGTCCAAGCTGGCGAGACGTTCAGACGCTCGGTGCTCGAGACTGTCAAAAACATGAAGGATACAGAAGGGAGCGCTGCATCACTGCATGGCGCAGAAAGCTTGTCTGATGAAGAAACGGTTGAGCTTCTTCAGACACTTGGAAAAGAGTCAGATGGGCTCGCCCTTGTTAGCAAGAATATTGAGCCGGTGAAATCGGCGCTTAAGGAGTTGCAAGTCGCGGGCAAACATGTGGTCGCCCTAGTCTCCGACCTGGACGCAAACGCTCGAAACGCCTACGTTGGAATAGATAATCGTGCAGCCGGGCAGCTTGCAGGATTCATTTTAGGCAGATGTCTGGAGCGCGTCAAAGACGCCAAGGTTGCGGTGGTAGTCGGGTACTTTTCGTTTTTATGCCAGGAAGACCGGGAAATTGGGTTTCGATCTCTGCTGAGGCAGCGATTCCCTCACATAGAGATTGTGGAGGTCGTGAAGGGAGAGGACTCACGAGAGGCGACGTACGAGGCTGCACTCCGCTTATTCAAAAAACGCCCTGATATCGCTGGTCTTTACAATCTTGCGGGCGGCAACTTTGGATTAGCGGCGGCCGTTAACGATGCCCAGCTTGGCCATCGGCCTCTCTACATCACCCATGAAGTCAATGAAGTTACCGAACCGCTCCTGCGAACGGGTGTCATCGATTTTCTGATTACGCAAAATATCCAATTGTTAATTCGAATGAGTCGAGAGATTCTGATCGCATTGAAGTTAGGCGCCGGCTCAGCGCGTGAACTGAATCACCTGCCCATTCAGGTAATCTCGGAATTTACGCTCTCCCCTAGGGGCGACGGCAAGGCAGAGAAGAGCTAAAAGCTATACCCAATTTAGCGGCAGAGTTAGCTGGAAAGCGTCAGCTTGGATTGGGAGGCGCTGCCGAGACGCCTTCCCTACAAATCAGATAAAATCAGAGTTCTGTTTGACATGATGTAAAAAGACGCATATAGCTTCAATAAGCCTCGGTCAATGTATCATAATAGGTCAATCCCCCGTAGTATGTTCCTGTTCTCTTCAAAATCATGATAACAGGAGGAAACAGGCAGATCAGAGTCGGATTGGTGGGTGGAGGGCCAGGTGCCGGAATCGCAGAGACTCACCGGATCGCGATGCGACTCGATAATCGGTATGTAATCGTTGCAGGGGTTTTCTCTCGTGACCCTGAGAAGTCCCGGGTTGCCGGGCAGCAGCTAAATATTCCAGAAGACCGGCTTTATGCGGATTACGTCGCAATGGCCGAGCAGGAAGCTGAACGAAAGAATTCAAAGATCGATGCTGTCGTTATCGTCACTCAGACTGCCAGCCACTATGCAATAGCGCGCAAGTTCCTGGAAGCTGGCATTCACGTGATCTGCGACAAACCGCTGTGTTTGAAGCTTACGGAAGCAAGGGAATTGAAGGCGCTCGTCGAAAAACGCGACCTCATTTTCTGCCTGACACATAATTATTCGGGATATGCGATGGTCCGGCACGCCGCTCGAATGGTCAGGAACGGCGATGTTGGTGAGGTGAAAGTCGTGCAAGCGGAGCATGCATCAGGTTGGGCCATTCAGCTTCTGGAAAAAGAAGGTAATCCGCAGGCTGCGTGGAGGACCGACCCGGACACTTTGGGTGACGCTAGTGTGTTGTATGATCTGGGCACACATGCACACCAGCTCAGCCGGTTTGTCACTGGACTTGAGGTGACTCAGGTCGCGGCAGAGATGAACCAGATCGTTGAAGGTAGAGCAATCAAAGATAATGCCAACTTACTTTTGCGATTTTCCAATGGCGCACGCGGATCGCTCTGGGCTTCGATGGCCGCAGCAGGCAACGAACATGGACTTTGCATTCGAGTTTTTGGCGATCGCGGCGGCCTAGCGTGGCACCACGAAGATCCACATCATCTGCGCTACTGCCCAATGGAGGGTCCTCCCCAGATCCTGGCTCAAGGCGCGAAGTGGCTGTCGCCGGATGCGCGGCGTTGGACACGTGCAGGGCTCGGGCACCCAGAAGGGTTTTTCGAGGCATTCGCAAATCTCTATACGGAGGTTGCAGACGCTTTGTTAGCCAAGGCAGAGCGAAGTGGTTGGGTTAAATCCGAGTTGGGCTTTCCGGAAATTACGGACGGAGTGCGCGGTGTTTCTTTTGTTGAGAGCGCGATGCGCTCCTACGCAAATGGTGGCGCGTGGACACAAGTTGAACCGACTTAGGAGCCAATGCAGGATAGGCTCAGCCCCGAACAGACTGCGGATAGAAGGCGACTAACTCCAAGCCGCAATCGCTAACAGACAGGCAATTAACATAGAAATTTTCTAGAAGATCTATCAAATGGTTAAGCAAAGAATTCACCTGGGAGTTAGTCCTCTAAGCTGGACTAACGATGTTCTTGTCGAACTTGGCGGCGATATCCCCCTGGAAACTTGCCTTAAAGAGGCGTCGGAAACAGGCTATGACGGGGTCGAGTTGGGAAGGAAATTCCCAAGAGATGGCCAGAAACTCTCATCCATACTTACCGATTACGGGCTTCGACTCGCTGGCGGTTGGCATTCAGGATTTTTAGCAGAACGATCCGTAGAGGATGAATGGAAAGCCGCTGCGGAGCATGTTCGGCTGCTAAAGGATTGTGGCAGCCAGATACTTATCTATGGCGAATGCGGACTGATGACCGGGGCTTCCCCGTGGGACCAGCCGCTTAGCAGCGGGCCCGAGTTAGCTCGAATAGAGCTTTCGACATATGCAGACAAGCTTAACACATTTGCGCTTAGGCTTCAGCAAACAGGTCTGACGTTGGCATACCACTATCATCTGAAGATGCTAATTGAACAAGCTGAAGAGATAGATGCTTTCTGCGAATCTACTGCTCAAGAAGTAGGAATCCTCCTCGATACTGGTCATGCTTATGCTGCCGGAGCAAATTATGCGGAAATAATCCGAAAATTTGGATTTAGAATCGCGCATATCCATCTTAAAGACGTGCGAAAACAGGTTCTCGAGCGCGCTCGCAGAGAGGATTGGTCGTTTAATTCAGCCGTCAGGCAAGGTATGTTTACTGTTCCCGGGGACGGCGATGTCGATTTTTCGCCGATAGGAGAGTTTATCCGCACCTCAGGTTACAGCGGCTGGGTCGTGGTTGAGGCTGAGCAGGATCCCACTAAAGCCGCTCCAAAAACCTATACAGAAAAAGCTTACGATTTTGTTAGCAGGCTTATAGCCAGTTAAACAACTGACAAAATGACTATGGTTAAATCCTTAAATATAGGACTGCTAGGTTCAGGGTTTATGGGACAGGCGCACGCGGACGCTTACCGGCGCGCCGGCATCTTGTATCGAAATCTGTCTCGCCCCCCCGTCTTGTACGCCATTGCCGATCAAAACGATCGGCTCGCTGAGCAGGCCCGGAGCAGGTTAGGTTTTGAAAAAGCTTACGGGGATTGGCGGCGACTGATCGAAGATCCT
>JAFAXJ010000023.1 GCA_019241095.1 Verrucomicrobiota bacterium
CGGGAAAGTGTGGACCGGCAACGTCCCACCGCTCACGGTTTCCGTCGGACATCAGTATGAACGCACCTTTCCGCGTTCCCACCAATACTCTTATCTTGCTCATGGCTATTCGGGTCGAAAGAACGTGAACTTGAGCTATTTGCGGGATGACCCGAAAGCATGCCCGTGCACATTCCAGTCCGTCGTTCCTTTTGAACTTACGAAGTGAGGTTCTGGTCCGCTCGCTCCGGTCACTGGGCTTCAGGAGCGACAATGACCATCCATGGTAATCCGAAACGATCAGCGACCATGCCAAAGCGTGGAGAAAAAACTGTTTTAGTCAAGGGCATTTGCACCTGTCCGCCTTCGCTAAGGGAACCGAACAATCGCTCGGCTTCGGCCTCGTTTTGTACGGTAAGCGACAGCGAAAAACCATCAAAACCGTGTTTTCCTTCACATTTACCGTCGGAAGCCATCAGTGTGGTATCTCCGATCCGGAATCTCGCGTGCATCACCTTGTTCTCAATGCCGGGCGCGCACATGCTTGTGTCGGGGCTGTCCTTGAAACGCATAAGCATCGTCACCTCGGCCCCGAGCTTGTCGCAATAGAATTCCAGCGCTTCTTCACAGCGACCGCCGAGGGAGAGATAGGGGTTAACCGTCTGAATGGAAGGTGTTTTTTTAATGGTCATTGTTTTCTGGCTCCGAGATTAGTTAATCATGTTTACGACGAATCAGATGGGGCGATCAGGACATTTATCTTGCGAGTTTACCGGGATGAATGCTGCTCGAAGCGGCGCGGAGCCGAGATCAGTCTATGGCAGCAATGGCAGCCTTCTTCGGCAACTCAGAGGTGCCTGACTCTTTTACCCAATCGCCGAATTATGAACCAAGCTGAGACGATTTGCACTCTTTTGATCGTTGTCGCGGCATTAGCAATGCTCGCTAAAAAGGTGGGGTTACCTTACCCGGTGCTATTGGTGATTGGCGGTCTTGCGCTCGGTTTTGTTCCGGGTCTGTCTACGGTTGAGCTTCAGCCCGATATCGTATTTTTGTTTTTGCTGCCGCCGCTGCTTTACCCTGCAGCACTATTTACTTCTTGGAGAGATTTCCGTGCGAACCTCGGTTCCATCTCTTTGCTCGCAATCGGACTTGTATTGCTTACAACGGCGTTTGTCGCAGCGGTTGCGCACGCATTGAGCGGCTTGCCTTGGCCAGCCGCGTTTGTTCTCGGCGCAATTATTTCGCCAACAGATGCAGTTGCGGCGACAGCAATCACCAAGCGTCTGCGCGTGCAGCGAAAAATCGTGACCATTCTGGATGGCGAAAGTCTCGTCAACGATGCCACCGCACTCGTAGCTTACCGCTTCGCAATCGCGGCGATGCTCGGCGGCCGGTTTTCATTATTGGAAGCCAGCGGACGATTCTTATCGGTAGGTCTGGGCGGGATCGGGATCGGTTTGGCCGTCGGTTGGCTTGCTGCGCATCTTCAGCACCGTCTGGACGACCCGCCCATCCAAATCACAATCTCACTGCTTACGCCGTTTGCCGCATATATTCCTGCGGAGCGCCTACACGTCTCGGGTGTCCTGGGGGTTGTCGCATCAGGGTTGATTCTTGGCTGGCGTGCTCCGCAGATCTTGACCTCGCGGACAAGGCTTAGCGCAATCGTGTTTTGGGACACATTGGTCTTTCTTTTGAACGGCTTCATTTTTGTTCTGATCGGTCTCGAACTGCCACGCATCCTTCACCAATTCACCGGTCAAACTCTAAAACAGCTTATTTGGCACGGCGCGATACTAAGCTGTGCGGCCATTGGAGTGCGCATCGTCTGGGTTTTTACAGCCGCTAGCCTGGTGCATTGGACGAGTGCCTATTTTCGTAAGGGAAGTCCCTTTCCGGCATGGCAGAACATGGCGTTCATTGCATGGACGGGAATGCGTGGCGTTGTGTCGCTTGCTGCTGCACTCGCAGTGCCGTTGACCCTTTCTAACGGAAATCCCTTCCCAGGGCGCGACTACATCTTGTTCACCACGTTTTGCGTGATTCTGGCTACTCTCGTGTTGCAGGGTCTAACTCTGCCGACCCTTATACGCCGGCTTAATATTGCGGACGATGGGCTCGCGCTTGTTGAGGAAAGAACCGCACGCTCTAAAGCGAACGAGGCGGCGCTAGCTTATCTTGCTGAGGCCGAGGGCAAGTTCCCGCCAGACATCGTGGAGCGCCTCCGCGTTGAATACGACGACCGCATCCGGCAACTGGACATTTGCGCGCTCAGCAACGGCGATCGCACCAACGGACTTGGCGCAGGGGCTTATCAACGTTTGCAGCAAGAAGCTTTAGATGTGGAGCGCCGAACAATCATTCAGTTGCGCGACGAATACGTAATCAGTGACGAAGTATTGCGCCGCATTCAACGCGACCTTGATCTTGCAGAAGCGAGATTGCATGTGCACGAGTCGAATGACGACTGACTTCGAGCGCGCATCTTCTATGTTGTTAGGCACGCGTTGCTTGTGCCTGCGTACGGCCTCATGGAAAAGTACGGAGAGATACGCCAAAGCTCGACTGAAGATGGTTGGCTTCGGTTATCTTCAGTCGCCACATTATCTTTAAGCTCTTTTTAGTTTAGCTTGCGTACCTCATGCGTCCTTTGCGCGAGATTCAAGCGTTAACACCAAATGCTCGCTAACGGGAATAAAGCTCCAATGGCTCGTGCCTACACTTGGTGGCGTTCCTGCTCATCCAGCTGCAACTCCTCCAGATCGAGAACGAGTTGGTGATGCCTGAGCATGTCGTCGCTGATCGAGCCGCAATCTCGCAGGTCGATCAGCGTCGTTCTCTGAACGCCGATTACTTCGCGTGCTAGCGAGCTTTTTATATTCCTATACTGCACCTCCGCAATACCCAGGCGGGGCTTAGGCCCCATGGTAATTAGCTCGGCCCTTTTCTGGTACGTTTGCTGTAATTCGTAAACGATCCGTCGATGGATTTCGTCTCCCTGCGGGGCCAGTTTTAAAAAACGAAGCGCGGCCCCAGCCATCGCTTTTTGTGCCAGCTGCTCTTCCGCCGGTTCCGTACCCTCCTCGGCCAGTTTCAACCAGCGCAAAAGGCCCGGTAAACTCAGGCCTTGGAGCACAAGCGTTGCGAGAATAACGGCAAACGTCAGGATTAAGATCTCGCTTCGCCCTGGAAAAGGCGAACCATCGCCCAAGGAAGTCGGGATTGCTAATGCAGCAGCCAGAGAAATGCCGCCGCGAATTCCGACCCACGAAATCAACGCGGGCTGGCGCCATCCAGGTTGAGGTTTACGCGAGCTCGGCTGGCGTTTGCGAAGGCGCGGGACATAGGCAAAAATGAAAACCCAAATAATACGGACCAGAATCACCGTCCCGCTTATTACTAAAGAGCTACGAATTACTGAACGCAACGATCCTGAAGAAAACGAGCCAAGAATGGTCCTTAGCTGTAATCCGATGAGAATGAATAGAAGACCATTCAGCAAAAATGTGATCACTTCCCAAGTTGCAATGGACTGAAGCCGCGTCTTGGCGGAGACCATTCGTGGGTCATGCCAATTGAGGTAAAACCCCGCGGCCACAACGGCTAAGACTCCGGATAGGTGCAGCGCATCGGCTGGAAGAAATGCAGCAAAGCCTGTCAGCAAAGAAATGGTGCTCCCTAACAGTGTATCCGGTGCGAGACGACGAACTTGGAGCATCAACCAGCCGATCGCCAGACCGATTATGATTCCACCGCCGGCCGCTACGAAAAAACCCGTTGACAACGATCCCCATACATAGGTTTTGCTCTGCGTCACATGGAGCGCGGTCTCGTACAGTACGAGAGCTGAAGCATCATTAAGTAAACTTTCTCCACGCAGCACCGTCAACGATTGCCGGGGAAGGCTAAAGCGTTCCAGAATTGCAGCGACCGCGACGGTATCGGTAGGGCCCAGTACAGCTCCCAAAACAAAGGCAGGTCCCCAGAGAAGGCCTAGCAAAAAATGTGCAACGACCATCACCGCCATTGTCGTAGCAAAAACCAGCCAAATCGCTAAAAGCGAGATGGCGTGCCAATTGTCACGGAAGTCACGCCATGATGAATTGACCGCATCCCAATAAAGCAGCGGTGGAAGAAAGACGAGAAAGACAGTACTCGGCTCTAACCTGACTTCCGGCAACCGTGGGAACAGAGCAAGAAGGAGACCGCCGATTACCAGAACGATGGGGTAGGAAATGTGTACTCGCTGCGCGACAACAACGAGGGCTACTTGCACGACAAGCAAGCATACGACTAAATCTACGGGTTGCACTGCTGGCTAGTATGAGGGGCTTCGGCGGCGGGATCGACGTCAATCTCGATACACAGTGGCCGACCGGCTTCGGTTTCCTTCCGAGCCGCTAATGCCGAGCGTACTAAAGCTTCGAGAACGAAGTCAAACGTTCTGGAGCAATGCTCTGCCGCGCCAGGCGCCTCGCCTCTAATGAAGGTCTTTCATCACGTTCAACGAAGCGGCGAATGGCTGCTATATCGGTAAGTACGCTTTGAAAGACCTTTTTGGAACAAGGAGAGTAGCGTGGCGGCGCCTTCTCCTTTCCGGCGCTTGTCATTGGAAGGTCAGCGGGTGCCTGCACTTTCGACTAAACAGCTAACGCCCCAACTCTCCGCGCCTTTCTGCCTGCATCTGTTCAAGTTTTTTCATCTGTTCCGGACTCAAAACTTTGGACGCTTGGCTATGAAAATTTGCTTGCAGCTCTCGCGCTCTGCGGAGCTTCTGCAGTTTCCCCATCGAAGTGTCATCCTTTAGACTTTTCATCTCCTTAAATTGGTGCTCGACCAATGGAGCCATCTGTACCTTTTGTTTTTCAGTTAACTGCAGCTTCTGAGTTAAGTTCCTCATCTGTTCACCCGATGAGGATTGGGCAATGCCGCCAACGGCTAATCCTACAATTATCGTGGCGATCAAAAGAGGAAGGTGACTTGGTTTCATCGATTCAATTTACTCGTTATCTTTACGATTTGACAAGCTTGTGGCTTTAGGGTCTGTCTTTCCGCCCGTGCAAGTTTTTCGACGAAATAGAAGCTTGCTGGAACAAAGAAAACTGCAATCAAACTGGCTCCGAGCATACCCCCAATCACGGTAGTGCCCATTACCTGCCGAGCGATTGCTCCAGAACCGGAAGCCGTCCAGAGCGGCACGCAACCGAGAATGAATGCAAAGGCGGTCATAAGAATGGGCCGGAACCGGATGCGCGCGCCGGTGAGCGCGGCTTCCTCTATGCTCTTGCCTCTCTCG
>JAFAXJ010000199.1 GCA_019241095.1 Verrucomicrobiota bacterium
TCAAGCAAGCTGGCCCGAAGGGTTATCCAGGCTTTGCGGAAGTGGGAAACTTACCTTTACCGCGCAAGCTTTTGCGTCGCGGCGTTACCGATATGGTGCGTATCTCCGATGGACGTATGAGCGGGACGGCATATGGCACGGTTGTCCTGCACGTGGCTCCGGAAGCCGCAGTTGGAGGGCCTATTGCTTTTGTTCGTAGTGGTGACTTGATTCATCTGGATGTAAACAAACGGTCGCTGCGGCTGGACGTTTCGGATCAGGAGTTGAAGGATCGAAAAAACCTCTGGCAAGCGCCGGAACCTCCCAAACGCGGTTGGCACCGCTTATTCCACGACCATGTATTGCAAGCTGATGAGGGCGTCGATCTTGACTTTCTGGTGGGCCGCACCGGCGCTGATGTTGCGCGAGACTATATCTGATGCAGGGATGATCGGTTTTGAAATAGGGTCGGCCCTTTACTGATTACTTTACAATCAACTTTCTTCGATGATTCGCTTCATCCGCTCCTGTTCCTAGTTTAACAATTGCATTCTATAGGATGGGCTCAGGGCTTGAACACCTGTTGCTGGTGAATTGGTTGACCATCGAAGTGATTTGACGAGTGTTGTCTCAGCCGGAGCCAAAAGTTTGGCCGCGCAATCTCGTGACAGTTGATCTGAAGGAGGCTCTGGCGGCGCAAAGGCCGGCCACCCGGTCAAGAACTTCCTGGTCTCTTGCGCGATACTTGCCTGGATCAACTTGGCTTGGAGACGTCCTGCATTGTGCGGACTATGTCTTTCTTGCCGGCCTCGGCCACCACATCCGCCAAGCCCACAATGCCGACCAATCGTTGGTCGCGGCTCAAAACCGGCAGTCGCCGGATTTGCTTCTGCTGCATAATTTGCGCAGCATCTTCTAAGTCTTGGTCGTCGAAAACCGACACTAGGTCAGGGCTTAAGACCTCTTGTACAGCGGTGGTCTTAGGGTCGCGCCCCTCGGCTGTGGCCCGGATCGTGATGTCACGGTCCGTGACCATGCCCTTAAGTTGCCGGCCGTCTACGACCGGCAGCGCTCCAACGTCGAGGGAACGCATTTTCTGGGCAGCTTCTTGGATGGAGGCGTCCGGTCGGACGCTTTCGACTTGGGTGCTCATTACGTTTTTGAGTTTCACGGCTTAAACATGGGTTAACGCTTGGGTTCGCATGATCCAAAAATCCCTATTAACGACTAAAATCCTGCCAGGGATATTGTCAAACCGCTGTATGGAGCAGAGAGCAAGTGGCGCTGACGCCGTAAGGGGCACTAACGGCGGATGCGGTTTTAATGCATTTGAATCGCTGACATTCTTGGAGCAACTCATCTTTGGTGCTCTTCAGCAGCCACCGAATCAGTTTTATTTTGTTCGGCTCACTGATATCTACCTCTGAAGTGAAATGTTTTTTCGCGATAAATCCTTTATTTCACCGTAATGCCCGTGGCTTTGTTAGCAAACCTTCGACCCGTAAGCAAAGTTTGGCGTTTGGAGAAAGGCGCGCCAAAAGCCGAGACTCAGGAAGCCTACCGACAATCAAGGGGGCGTCCGATGGGGCGCAGAATGTTTTCAGCAATTCCCTATCGGGCCTGAAACACGATCGGCCCAATAATGCTTTAATCCGGGGTACAGATGTCGCGTACGCTTTCTTTGAGCGCGGGTATGCTGATGACTTGTTTCCAATCCTCTTTGAAAATCCGGGGTTTGTTCTGTTCGATGGCTTTTATCGCGCCATCGGAAAAGGGAAAACCCGCGAACCCAAATACGATAGCGAGCTCAGTTCGAATATGGCCCAGACAGAAATCTTCAGCCGCTTGGTCAGGCACGCCCATCGCAATGGCGGCTTCCATCGCTTCGCGCAAAACGGTAACACAAGTCGCCATTGTTGACTCAACCACTGCGGGTTCCAGGACTGCCATTTGCTCAAGAGTGATCCGGTGCATGCGTAAAATCGGCGCATACATATCAGCAGCAATCTTTTCTCCGACCGCATAATGCTCTTCAGGCCCTTGGTGGAGTGCGCAGACGACGCTTTGCCTCAGCGTCCCTTGTCCGCCAAACCAGTCACTTTTTGACGATGCAGGTTCTGTGTCTGAAAACAACCGGGGATGGCAAGGGTGGGCGATAAAGCAGGTGATATCCTCTCGTACTGGCATGACCCCGGCGTAAGCCGCTGCGGGATCAAGTCCGATCAAGATGGTTCCCGGTTTTAAATTTGGAACGATCTGATGGGTGATAGTGCCGATCAGCCGATCAGGAATGGCGAGAATGATCGCTTCGGCTCGTTCCAACCCCTCCTCGAGCGAAGTTGTTTCAATGCCGTCTCTATTCAGTTGCTTTCGCGTTTCTTCGCTGGCCTCGACATAGTCCACTTTGTAATGAGATAAGTATCTGAGATTTCCCGTGATACGGCATCCCATCTTCCCGCCGGCGCCCAAGAGTGTAATGTTCATCATTCGTATTTGTCCTAGTCCTTTGTTTGCCCAACACCGCTGTCGTGAAAAAGTAGGTGTTCCTTGTATTGTGTTTCGGTTTGGCCTTTTCGAACCTGTTCGAAATAGCTGACTCCGCCGTTCTGGCCTCCTTTAAGGGCTACTTCCAGGCCATCGATAGCGAGATCATCCGCATGCGCCTTACACAAGGGAGCGCCTGGCGCAATAGGAAGCACCATCTCCAAGGCAGAAATGCGAAGCTGCCTGGAAACCATTCCGGAGGTGTCGCCGCCTGCCACGCATACCCGACGTACTCCGGTGCGGCGAAGTGCGTTCTTTAAAAGTTCGCCTTGCCACTTGCCAAGCAGGTTGCGGATGTGAGGGCTGCCATCCACGATGCTGCGGTCTTCTGGTCCGCTCGCGGAATAAATCACTACGCTGCGGCCGTTTGCCAAATTGTCTTCAGTCGCCGCTCCGACCTTCTGCATTTCGGCTTTAGCGCTTTCTGACGAAAGCAAATTATTAACCGTTATGCGAATCGCCACGAATCCGTGTTCTTCCGCGTGTCGGATTTGGGCAGCCGTCTGCGGCGCAGCACTTCCCGACATCACCAGGACGCGATCCGCTTCTGTAAAGGTTGTAACCGGCTTCCGTGGCGGGATGCACCCGGTGTGCTGCAGATACGACACAAACCCATGTTCAACCCCTGAAGAACCGACGATAAACTGCCGTTCAGAGCTCTTCCACAGCAGCTCGCCGATTTGTTTTAAGTGTTCTTCGGAGCAACAATCAAAAAGTACAATAGGCGTGGCCGCCTCGCCTATGCCTTTTCGTGCATGATCGACGCTCGTAGAAAGACGCTCACCGAAATGGGTGAGATCCACGTGCCCGATGGGCAGATTAGTTTGCTTGGCCAGATGCAATCTGAGATCCGCTTCCTGCATCGGCGTGACCGGATGCGCTCGCATTGCCGGATGACGATCAATCCGAAAAACTTGCGGCCCGAAACCAGCGAAAAGGTTTGCGAATGCTACAAATCGCCCCAATCGCGGCGCTCCGACGACCAACGGTACCCAAGTTGCAGGAAAATGGCGAAGCGCCAACTCGACAGTGCGTCCGATACTCCCAATTTCTGGTGACGAGTCGAATGTGGAGCACGTTTTGTAATGAAAGATGGGCGAATCGATCTCGGCTAGGGCAGCGAAAACCGGATCCAGTTCCTTTTCGAGTTGATCAGTAGGTAAGGCTCGGCTGATTCCGGCCACACCAATGGCCTCAACGTCTGGAAAGCGTGCCCGAAGAAAGTCTGTAGTGGGTGGCGCAAGAAATAGGGCGGCGCGGAATCCTCCTAAGGCCAGGGTTTCCATGACATCCGTTGAACCTGTGAAATCATCGCCGTACCAGGCTAGCTTGAGCTTCCTCATCGGTTTCCGAACTGTTCAAGCGCGGCCGCTAATTCGGGATGCGAGGCGGCGTATTGCTGCAAATCAATCTCATGCACGGCAGCTTCCCATGCCTGCTGGATCGAATTGAGTCCTGCGCTCGGTCCGCCGGCATGGGCCATAATTCCGCCGCCCGCTAAGAAGATGAGATCTGTGGTCTTCGCTCGTGCGAAAGTGTCGGGCGCTTGTCCTGCCCATTGTCCTGATGAGACCACCGGCATAGCAAAATAGCCGTCGAAAAGGGGGCTGAGGCAAGCCTGGATGGACTGCAGCACGGAGTCATCCGGTTCCCAAAATTTGTTGCGCAAGCCGTTCACGTGAAGGTGATCCGCGCCGGCGAGACGCCAAAGTTTCTGGTAAACAACGAAGGAAACGCCCAGCATGGGGTGGCGTGTAATCAGCCCCCATCCGTTCCGGTGCCCATGGATTGGCAACTCGGAGTGTTTCCGCAAGGTCGCCAAAGCCGCCAAGCCTATGCTGTTAAGGCTTACCATGATGCAAGTCCCGCCCGCGTCCCGCACCAAATCATGGTGTTCCAACATAGCGTCCAGATCATCGCTGATATTGAATGCGTACATCAGTTTGCGACCTGTCCTGTCTGCCAGGGAGTTGATTTCACTCATCACGGCCTGAATGCGTTCGCGCAACGGGGAGTGAGGCGGGTTGGCCATTAATTCGTCATCTTTAATGAAATCAATGCCGGCTTTTCCAAGATTTCGAACGATCTCAGCCGTTTGCTTGGGGGTCAGGCCAACACTTGGTTTAATGATCGTACCGATTATAGGCCGTCCGATGACCCCGCTCAGTTTTCTTGTGCCAACGATGCCAAAACGGGGCCCGGAATATCGGGCCGTAAACGCCCACGGCAATTCCAAATCGATCAGTTTCAAACCAGAGACTTCGCAAAGCTCGAAAAGGTTTCCTGCAACTGTGGCCAACAGAGTAGGAAGATTGAGTCCAACGTTATCTAGCGGGAACGCTACGGTGATCTCTGCGCGTTGAAACTTATCGCCGCCGCCTCTCGGCAACCGTGCGCCTGGTAAGCTTGGCTGGGAAACGCTTTCGAGCAACTCGATTGTCAAGACCTTAGCGCGAGCGCGCTGTTTGAGGTCTTCCGTTTCGCCTGGCAAAGGGACAAAAGTGCCTGACGATTGTTCACCGGCAATCATTTCAGCCGCCTGCTGCACCGGCAGAGGAGTTTCAATGAGATACTTGGCGACGATCCGGTCAGAGCTATAAAACGAACCTGTGTTGCCGTCAGTGTTCATCAGTTCTAAACGTCGGCGACCTGAGTAGATGTCCAGGGGGTAAGAAACGCGATTTACTATCTGCCCGGTGTCCTTAATGTCGAGGAACCGTTTTCGATCTTTTTAAGGAATCTTTGCAGAATCATGAACAGCAATCCGAATTCTCAGCCGCTCGATTCAGATGCCGCGACGTTTTCCGGCGAATCAGGCAAAATCGGTGTTGGCTCCTGGACTTTTCCATGGGCAGTTGGAACGGTTAAAGAACATCGACCACAAACGCTGATAACGCCTGTCAACCTGGTAAGAAAAGCACGAGATCTAGGGGCAAAGGTGGTACAGATAGGGGACAACCTCCCTATAAACCAGTTTTCGAAAGGCGACCTGAATGAGCTGCGGGTTGTAGCGGACGAATGCTGCATCGAACTGGAGGTCGGCACCCGCGGGGTGGAGCCATCGCACCTGCTGCGATATCTTAAAATCGCGCAATTTTTGAAAGCTCGACTGGTTCGCACCATGGCAGGCTGGCCGGGAGCTAATCCGCCTCTTGAAAAGGTTAAGAGCGATCTTCGAGAAGTTCTGCCGCAATTTTCTGAGGCGGGCGTCTCGATCGGACTGGAGAACTATGAAACATACTCGACCGGCGAGTTGGCAAGATTGGTCCGGGCCGTTGATAATCCGAGTTTAGGCGTTTGTTTGGATGTCTCCAATTCCCTTGGCGCGCTCGAAAGCATTGATGCAATTCTCGACGCTTTACTCCCGCTCACGATCAATGTGCACATCAAGGATATCAGCGTCGAGCGGTTGCCATATTTGATGGGGTTCGCCTTTTACGGACGCCCGGCTGGGCAAGGAAGAATACCTTTCGAGCAAATATTTGCGAGATTGGAAATGATCGGCCGCAAGCCAAATGCGATCATCGAGCTTTGGACACCTTTCCGTGGTTCGCTCGAACAAACGCTTGACCTGGAGGAAGACTGGGCAAGAGCTAGCATTGAGTATTTGTCGAAGCTACCCTGGTTTAAACAGTAGTAAGGGTTTGCCCGATCCACCGGTTAGTCAGCCAAAACAGGCGATTTACTATCGCGCACTTTCGGGGCGCTAGCCCGGCCGCGAATGGAAGCCGAAACGATGCAGTCGGTGACGATCGAGGGTGTTTGAAACTAACGCTGGTCTCGAGCGTCTTGAGCAATCCAGACTCGGCCCACTCTCCTAACCTTGCCCTCCAAACCGGCAACTCAACAGCTACCCGCCCGTTGCACCCGCTCCCTCCG
>JAFAXJ010000225.1 GCA_019241095.1 Verrucomicrobiota bacterium
CTTGATCCAGCTTTGCAGCCCGTCACGGAGCGGTCACGAGCAGACCGAAACTGGCTAGCTGCGCAGAAATTCCAAGACTTTCGCCAGAGCTCGGCCTCGATGACTCAAACTGTTCTTTATTTCGGGCTGCAGCTCACCAAAAGTTTCCGCATATCCGGCCGGGATAAAAAGAGAGTCATATCCGAATCCTTCATAGCCCCGCTCCTCCAAAATAACTTTTCCCTCTGTCATTCCATCGAAAGAGCCAAGTAATTCGCCTTTGCTAGCTAAGACCATAACGCAACGGAAACGAGCTCCAAATTCGGAACCGCCTTTCTCTTTCAGATTGTTCACCAAAAGAAACCGGTTTTCGATGTCAGTCGCGCGTTCTCCCGCAAACCGAGCGGAATGAACCCCTGGCGCGCCTCCTAATACATCGACTACCAATCCTGAATCGTCGGCCAGAACAAGGCCGGTAAAGACCCGAGAAATTGTCAGTGCTTTCAAAGCTGCATTTCCCTCAAACGTGTCCGAGCTCTCTTCTACAACAGGTGCGTGCGATAGAGAGTTCAAATCGCTGACTTCCCATCCTGAACCAAGCATTTGCCCAATTTCCCTGGTCTTATGCTCGTTGCGTGTAGCAATTAAAAGTGTTTGCATCGTTAGGCGACCGCCTCAAGGTTGCGTCCTCCAAAAGACACCGCTTCATCGTTGAGGCAAACCCAGCCAATTAGATGACGATGCTCCCCTGGCGAGCGTTTAATAAGTATACTGATGAGTGAGCGACGAAAACAGTTTCCATTTCTGGAATTTGAACCGCACTGGCAACGAGTTTGGAAAGAGCAACAAACTTTCAGAGCGCCCAACCCTGGAGAGAATGGCTTTGACCCAACCAAGCCGAAATTTTACGTCCTTGACATGTTCCCTTACCCTAGCGGTGAAGGACTTCACGTAGGGCATACCGAAGGCTATACCGCAACCGACATCCTGGCACGGTACAAGCGCATGCAGGGATTCAATGTTCTTCACCCTATGGGATGGGATGCTTTTGGTCTTCCTGCGGAACAGTTCGCAATTAAAACCGGTCAGCATCCGGCGATCACAACTTCAAAAAATGTCGCTCACTTTAAGGCTCAATTACAAAGAATCGGGTTCAGTTACGATTGGGCGCGCGAGATCAATACAACCGACCCCGACTTTTTTCGGTGGACTCAATGGATCTTTCTGAAGCTTTACAATTCTTGGTTTGATCCGGAGAAGAACTGTGCCCGGCCGATTGAGGAGTTGATCGCCGCACACACACCCGATTCTTATGAAACTGCAGGAAGTTTACGCGATTTTATCGACAGCAACCGATTAGCTTACGTTTCGGAAGCTCCTGTGAACTGGTGCCCGGAACTGGGCACCGTTCTGGCAAATGAAGAGGTCGTTGACGGAAAAAGCGAGATAGGAGGGTTCCCTGTTATCCGCCGTCCAATGCGTCAATGGATGTTGCGTATCACGGCATACGGCGAGCGGCTGCTGAATGAGTTGGAGAACCTGGACTGGCCGGAATCCATTAAAACCTTGCAACGCAATTGGATAGGCCGCAGCGAAGGAGCCGAGGCGATATTTCGCATTCAGGGCTCGGAAGAAAGCATCACGGTTTACACTACCAGGCCAGATACTCTCTTTGGAGCGACCTATGTGGTGTTGGCTCCAGAACACCCCTTAGTAGAAATAATCACAGCCCCAGATCAGAAGGCGCAGGTATCAGCCTATCAGGAGCAAGTGCGTTCAAAATCGGATCTGGAACGGACTGATCTCGCTAAGGAAAAGACTGGGGTTTTTACTGGCGCCTATGCGATCAATCCCGCAAATCAGGAATCAATTCCTATCTGGATTGCTGATTACGTGCTTTTCAGTTACGGCACTGGAGCGATAATGGCGGTTCCGGCGCATGACGAGCGCGATTTTGAGTTTGCTCAAACATTTGGGTTGGAGATTCGCGAAGTCGTTGAAGCACCGCAGCTTAGTAAGGGCTGTTTTAGCGGCGAAGGAACCGCAAAGAATTCCGGTTTTTTGAACGGGCTGAGTACAGGGAATGCGAAGCGCGCCATGACCGATTGGCTGGAAGAGGTCGGGGCTGGTAAACGATCCATCCGCTTTAAATTGCGCGATTGGCTGTTCTCTCGCCAGCGTTATTGGGGAGAGCCTTTCCCAATTGTTTGGAACAACGGTTTTCCGGAGGCAGTCGCGGAAGCCGATTTGCCGGTCGTGCCGCCGCTCCTCGCTGATTATAGGCCGACCGGAACCATTGAGCCGCCGTTGGCTAAGGCAAAAGATTGGATCACTTTGCCCTGCGGTGCTTCTCGAGAGCTCAACACCATGCCCCAATGGGCAGGGTCATGTTGGTACTATTTACGTTTCATTTCTCCGAAAGACCGGTTGAGCTTTGTTGACAAGACCGCTGAAAAGTACTGGATGCATAGCGGGAAACCAGGGGGAGTAGACCTTTATGTGGGTGGGACTGAACACGCCGTTCTGCACCTCCTTTATGCGCGTTTCTGGCACAAAGTTTTGTATGATCTTGGCCAAGTTTCGACCATTGAACCTTTCCAACGTTTGGTGAACCAGGGGATGATTCTCGGAAGCGACAATCAAAAAATGTCCAAGAGCCGAGGAAACGTTGTGAATCCGGACGAGGTGATTGCCGAATACGGCGCTGATTCGTTACGCCTGTACGAAATGTTCATGGGGCCTTTGGAGACTTCGAAACCCTGGAGCATGAGCGGCGTAGAAGGGGTTTATCGTTTTCTAGCAAGGGTCTGGCGCTTGGTGATGATCGAGAACCAGGAAGGAAACTGGCAGCTTTCGCCAGCGCTCGTCTTCGATGCTCCCTCTCACAGGTTGCGCAAGGTAATGCACGCGACAATCAAGAAAGTCACCCAAGACGTTGAAGCACTCTCATTCAATACGGCGATTGCGCAGATGATGATTTTTGTAAATGAGCTGACCGGATCTGAAAAGAAACCTGTGAGCGCAGTAAAGACACTCCTATTGCTGCTTAATCCATTTTCGCCGCATCTTTCCGAAGAGCTTTGGTTCCGACTCAAGAAAACTTTCGACGGATTTGACGGTTTAGCATCACAAGAGCGTTGGCCAACTTGGGAGGAATCAGTGCTCGCAGAAGAGGAGATCGAGATCATCGTTCAAATCAATGGCAAAGTTCGTGACAGAATAAGGGTGAGAAAAGATTTGGACGCCGAGGAATTGCAACAACGGGCAGTCAATTTGCCGAAGATCCGCGAAGCTGCTGAGAACAAAATTGTGCGCAAAGTGGTGGTTGTACCCAACAAGGTTATCAACCTAGTCCTAAATTGACACTGAGCGGGAGCGTAGTGCCTGAAGGGAGCTGGCCCGGAAGCCAGCTCCACTTTCATAAAGAGTTCTACTGGTGCAAAGGAGTTTTTGAAATTTCGGGCTCGGTCTGCTGCATCTTAGAAATGCGGTTTTCTGTTTCCTGCACTTCCTGTTTGGAGGTCAAAGCTTTAATGGTCACCTTGGTCCTGTACGATTCTCCGCCGGAAAGTTTAGGAACGCGGCCCGCCTCCCGCTCAATTGGTTTTGGATACGGATAGCTTGTGCCCGGTTCGAGACCCGTGACATAGCCCGTCTTTGCGGGCGCCTCGTTCTTCCAGAGGGTCATAAATGGCAATTGATGAACATCAAAAGACAGAACGCAACCCTGGGTTCCGTCCCGAGATTTCAACATCGCTTCGGTGTTCCCATCATTGTCAGCAAACAGTTCCAAAAGGTATACTTGCTCCGAGTAACCAGGCTGGTGCGGTCCGGTGTAGGTTTTCCATCCATTCATATCATCTTCAGCAGCTCTGATATCCCGCGGAGAAACCTTCTTTACCGGCGCAACAAATGCAGCTCCTGCTCCCAGAAGAGGCGTTCCAAAATTAATATGATAAAGGCTTTCCATTTCCTGCGGGGCATCGGCGAGATTGGTTACGGTATCGTTGAAGGTTAACGATGGCTGACCAACTTCAGTCGATATTTCCGACGTTAATCTCAGCTGAGGCCCGAACATCAAACTTTCATCGACTATCGCCCGAAGTATGATCGTGCGAACCGGCGTCGATACATATCTAACCTCGACAAAGCTTGCTGGAATATAATTGATGCGGCCATGCAAGGTTAGAGGTTGGTTACCGTCCTGACAAGGTGCGCCCATGGATTGCAAGCCGCATCGAGCAACCCATTCTCCAAAGCCATTTAACCATCCTAACCCGCCACGGTCTGATAAACTCACGAACTGTGGATGAACAATTTCCTTTACCGGGGAGTCCCATCCGAGACGGAGATCTCCCACATGAGCCGTCCAAACGATGAACCCTCGTGTGGGAACGACGGTGAACTGCATGACACCATTATAGACTTCGATGATTTCTACTCCCTCTTGGCGACCCCCGGACAACGTGCGTTTTACGACGCTCCAGGGCGTGGCATCTGGGTCACTTTCAACCTCGTTTGGGGTTAGTTTCCATTCTTTGACAGAGATGTTGTGATCTGCGTCTGTGAGAACTTTTGAGTAGGCCATAGTATTTGTCAGGAGAACTTCTTATCCGGCAAGAGACAGGAACGAAGAACAAAAAAACAGGGTTGATAATTTCATAACTGATTGCTCCAACTTGAGGTGTTTCGGTAAGAGCACTTGATGCCTGCAGTGTTCGGCAACTTACCATTTCCCGGTCAAGTTGATTAAAGCTCGTTTATCTCATGCAGGAGGCCCAACCCTCACCTTTGGCACCGGGCACGATTACCTGCTAAGTAAAAGTTCTCTGGAGAGATTAGAAAAGTAAAGGCTGTTGCGCACCAGTCGTACCGGTTTACGAAGGTCGAAATGCTCAGAGCACCTATCCTATCATAAGGCTCAGACCTACCCAGATATAGGGGCCGCAGCTCACTTCCGATCACGCCTGAATCGGAGCTCACGCGCGAACTGCAGGAGGATGCAAAGGATTAAGACCGCAAAAGCAACGCAGGCCATGGATGCTCTGCATCACGCATTTCGAGGTCAACCTCCAAAACTGAACCAAGGCAAGGCTCACAAGATTCGGTTTTCAGAACATGACTTCGGAGAAGGAATTTCTGAGCAAAACATTAGGCTCATTCTTGGATTGTTCAGTGTCGGACTAGGGCTAACTGAAGTGTTCAAAGCCTACGCTCTGGCCCGAAGTCTAGGCATGGTGGGAAAGGCCGGTCTGCTCCGATTTTTCGGGGTTCGCGAAATTGTGGCGGGTATCGGATTATTGTTTGGATCGAGACTTTCATTGTGGTTGTGGGCTCGAGTTGCCGGGGACGCTCTGGACATTCTAACTTTGGTTCCCGGCTTAAGTCCTAACAATCCAAAGAAAAAGACGGTTATGCTGGCGTTAGGAGCGGTTTTCGGAATTACCCTGATTGATCTCTCGTGCGCGCAGAGGCTCAGCAGGCATTAACCTCAAGCAGCGAAGCATCTCACTTATTCAATACCCTAAAATTGACGAAAGCATCTTTATGAAAGCAATCTGCTGGCACGGCAAGGAAGACGTTAGAATCGAAACTGTTCCGGATCCGAAGATCAATTCTCAGACTGACGCAATTGTAAAAATTACGTCAACCTGCATCTGCGGTTCCGATCTTCACCTCTATGATGGCATGATGCCCACTATGGAGGCAGGCGATATTCTTGGGCATGAACCCATGGGCGAAGTGGTTGAGGTGGGACGAGACGTTCATAACCTGAAAATAGGAGACCGTGTCGTTGTGCCGTTCACAATTTCATGCGGTCAATGCTTTTTCTGCAAAAAAGGATTGTTCTCGCTTTGTGACACTTCAAACCCCAACAAGGAAGTCGCGCGCAAGGTCATGGGGCAGTCGCCCGCTGGTCTTTTTGGATATTCTCATATGCTGGGGGGCTTTCCCGGAGGCCAGGCTGAGTATTTACGGGTTCCTTTTGCTGACGTCGGTCCGAAGGTCATCCCCGACGGCATACCGGATGAGAAGGTTGTCTTTTTATCCGATATTTTCCCAACTGGATATATGGCCGCAGAAAACGCGGACATCGGGTCCGGAGATACGGTAGCTGTTTGGGGCTGTGGTCCCGTCGGTCAATTCGCAATTCAAAGCGCCTGGATGTTAGGAGCGGGACGAGTCATTGGGATAGATCGCGAACCGGAACGATTGGCGCTAGCCGCTGAGAAGAGCAAAGCTGAAGTGATCAATTTTGAAAAAGACCCCGTGTACGATAAACTGATGGAGATGACCGACGGCCGTGGTCCAGATCGCTGCATCGACGCGGTCGGCTGCGAAGCGCATGCCGGGCATGCGGTTTCTGCGGTGATTGATAAAGTGAAAGAGACGGTGCTTCCGATGTCGAATGACCGGCCTCACGTATTGAGAGAGACGATTATTTGTTGCCGTAAAGGGGGCACAGTCTCTATTCCCGGAGTCTATATTGGTTTTCCAGACAAAATCCCGTTCGGGGCTGCTATGAACAAAGGGTTAACCTTTAAAATGGGTCAAACGCACGTGCAACGCTATACCGAACCTCTCCTTCGAAAGATAGAGGCAGGCGAGATTGATCCGTCATTCATCATTACCCACCGATTAACCCTTGAGGAAGGACCGGCTGCGTACAGGACATTCCGAGATAAGAAAGACGGTTGCATCAAAGTCGTGCTGAAACCCTGAACGACCTGAGCCAGCTCGCATTGCGAATAAGTACGAGCTGGAAAGGATACGGACAAGCCGTCTTGAGCGTACATGTTACGCTTGGTATCTCGATCCAAGCGTGACGTCCTCGGAAAAGAATCTCCGATACCCGTAAGCGTCAGCATGCGACTAAGTTAGTCAACCGGCGCCGGTCCTAACTCTTTTAGAAGCTCTGCCAATTTATGGTACGCCCGATTCCGGTACGCAATTAGTTCGGCAGTCTTCTCTGAAGATATATTTAGAAATCCCCCACCGGCCTTTGTTCCTAAATGTCCTTTTGCAACGAGCTCGGCCAGCATTTCCGGAGTATTTAACCGTTCACCGAAATGTTGCTCCATTGTCTTGAAGCTGGCCGCGTAAACATCCAGGCCAGCCATATCGGCTATCACAAAAGGACCAAAAAATGGAAGACGAAATCCGAAAGTGGTACGCACGATGAGGTCGATCGCTTCCGGAGTTGCTACGCCTTCCTCAACCAGCCGAGTCGCTTCTTTGAACAGCACGTATTGGAGACGATTTAGGACGAAACCAGCGGCGTCTTTTAACCTGGCCGGGATCTTGCCTGCACGTCGAAGCATCTCTTCAACGGGAGACAAGACTTCAGGGTCGGTTTCAGAATGCGGTATTATTTCAACGCCGGGTATAAAAGGTGCAGGATTTGAGAAGTGCACCCCAAAGAATCGGCTACGATCCGTAAACGCTTCTGCCAACCCGGCGATTGGTAACGTTGAAGTATTACTTCCAACTATTGTGTCCTTAGAAACCGCCTGTGATATCCGGTGGAGGACACTGTGCTTAATCTCTGGAATTTCCGGCACCGCTTCTTCGACAAAATCAGCAGAGGCAACAGCTGCTTCAATTGAATCAGCAGCATGCACCCGTTCCCGTACGATTTCTGCGGCGCCCGGGTTAAACAAACCGTCGCGCTCGAACTGCTCAGACTCGGAAATCAGCCGGAGCAAAGATTTTTGAGTCATTTGCGGTTCGGCATCGGCCAGTTGCACTTCGATTCCAGATAGAGCGAGAACCTGAGCGATGCCGCCTCCCATATAGCCGGCTCCCACGATTGCAGCGGTTTTTATCTTTCTGTCCATAAAATCAGTGTGCTTCAGAAGGCGCATTAACTGCACGATTCTGCGAGGATCTGGGATTGCGACATTCCGCAAAATTATCTGCAAGGCTCAATGACATAGGAGTGTTTTTTTTGAGTTCGCGCTTTGTCATGACGACAGTTCTGACAAACTCACGACCGGCAAGTCTTCTCAAGACGAAAGCAAACAAAACCTCACTTATAGATGGAATATCGACAATTAGGAAAATCAGGTCTCCGTGTTTCAGTCCTCAGTCTGGGCACAATGACATTTGGCGGTGAATCCAACTTCAGTAAAGTCGGTTCCACCGACGTGAAGGGCGCGCGAAGACAGATCGATCTCTGTCTTGAAGCGGGCGTGAACCTATTTGACACCGCAAACATTTATTCACACGGTCTTTCGGAAGAAATTCTTGGCGAAGCCCTTCAAGGAAAGAGAGATGAGGTCCTTATCGCCACAAAAGCAAGAATGGTGATGTCCGATGGTCCGAATGAAGGAGGCGCTTCCCGTTACCATATTATTCGCGAATGCAACAATAGTTTGCGTCGACTTAAGACCGACCACATCGACCTTTACCAGATCCATGAGTGGGACGGGCAGACACCGCTTGAAGAAACGTTAGAAACTCTCGACAGTTTGGTGCGTTCAGGAAAGGTTCGGTATATCGGCGCTTCGAACTATTCTGGCTGGCACTTAATGAAGGCGTTGGCAATTTCCGACAAGTACGGGTACGCGCGCTATGTTAGTCAGCAGATCTATTACTCCCTGCAAGGGCGCGATGCCGAATACGAACTTGTGCCGATATCCATCGACCAGTGTTTGGGTATTCTCGTTTGGAGTCCTTTAGCCGGAGGATTGTTATCGGGCAAGTACAGGCGCGGGCAACAAGGACCGGAAGGCTCACGGCATTTGAACGACTGGGGTGAACCGCCCATATATAATGAAGATAAGCTCTACGATACAATCGATGCAATAGTGCAGATAGCCGAACAGCATGGAGCATCAGCAGCTCAAGTCGCCCTGGCTTATCTACTGAAAAAACCAGCGGTGACTTCGGTGGTAATCGGTGCTCGCAGTGATGAACAATTGAAAACCAATCTTGGCGCCGCTAATCTGCAATTGGGCGCTGAAGAGCTAAGCCGTCTGGATAAGGTCAGCGCTCCTGTATTGTTATATCCATACTGGCACCAAGCGAAGACAGCGAATGAGCGGCTCAGCCCGGCTGATTTGTCGTTGATTGGGCCTCACTTGCAATTGGCTAAGTAGAAGCACTCGATTGGAACGTAGCAGCATCTTCTACATTGGTCATTTAGAGGATCTCTTTTGCAGAGCGCTGATTGGAGGGACTTGAGTATTCTGGTTCGCTCCGAAAGAGCCTTGGGGTTGTCGGGTGCCTAGCGCGCCAGAGCCTAGCTCTCCATTATTGGCTGCGTTGCGCGTTTTCGATTGGGACGGGGTTAAGTGCTTTGTCTACTAATTGGTCAAAGTCGGCTTTCAGCTTTTCTCTGGCGGTTTTATCTATGTACAGCATGTGGCCGCTCTCGTAAAAAGCGAGCTGTATATTGTCCCGCACAGTCGGGTCGAGATTCATTGCTCGTACAACGTTTTCCGCTGCAAAATAGGGAGTCGCCAGGTCATAATAGCCGCAACAGACCAACACCTTCAAATAGGGGTTGCGGCTCATCGCCTTTTTCAGCTCACTCGCCGCATTCAGATAACGATTTTCCGGTAATCTCCAAGGCGCAACCTCACTCATTCTTTCGTAAGGCAGGTCGGATTGGAAATTCAGTTCTCGATGAACATAATCGTTGAATGCAGTGCTCATCGTAGTGTCGACTGCTTCATCGCTGGGATCGAAATCGGGTTCATTTGTTCCAGGCAAAAGGCGAATTCCTGTAAACCGCGAGTCGTAACGGCCAATGGATCGATTCTGGTCCTTTAGGAGATCGTGGATAAATCGGTCGTCAGGCTCCTTTAAATGTTGTTGGATGAGATACTCTGGAGCGAGCCCGGTAAATCGAGCGAGTTGTTCCCCAATGTGACCCATATCGTTCTCGGGCAAAGCATCGCCCTGGGCCAAGGCAAGCAGGTAATCGGTCTCAGCAAACTTTTCCGCCTGGCTTAAGAACTCTGTCAGCGACAGAGACTCGAGATCTTCAGTCAATTTTTTATGATACCAAGCTGCGGCAGCGTAGGATGGCAGAAAAAGGGGATACGGTGAAGTATTGCCGGGCTGCATGTCCAACGTCTGGAAATTGAGCGCTGTTCCGATGAGGATAAGGCCATTCAATGAGATCCCGTATCGATCGATCAAATAGTCGCTTAAACCGGCAGCGCGTGTTGTTCCATAGCTTTCGCCAGCGATGAATCGCGGAGAGGACCATCGGTTATAACGGGTTATCCACAAACGTATAAAATCTCCGATGCTCGATACATCCTCTTTGTATCCATAAAATTGTTTCGGATCTTCTCCTTCTACGGCACGGCTGAAACCCGTAGAGACTGGGTCGATAAAGACAAGATCCGTTTTGTCGAGCCAAGTGGCGTTGTTATCGATCAATTTCGAGGGAGGAGGCAGCGCTTCGCCTCGCTCTGAAGCCAGGACCCTGCGTGGACCGATGCCTCCAATGTGCAGCCAAATGGATGCAGATCCTGGCCCCCCGTTGAACGCAAAGGTGATCGGGCGAGTGGACAAGTCGCTGGATCCGTCCGCAACGTAGGCGGTAAAAAACACGACCGCCTTCGGTCTGCCTTTCGGAGGTTCCAGATTTTCGGGATTCTTTTCTTTTTCGGCATTCTTATCGCCGGTTTTGGATTTTTCCAGACTTGTATCGCGCAGGAGCAAGTAACCAGTAATCGCTTTGTAATTCAGCGTTCGACCGTCCGGAAGCTTGATTGAATGTTCTGTTATGATCGGGGGTGAGACGTCGGCCTCTTTAGACGGAGTTGAGGACGGCCTCAGATCGGGCTCTTCGGGTGGCTTCTCAGCGAAGCTCGAGATCGAACCAAGCAGGCATGCAAAAATATAAAGGAATTGTGTTAACCGGCGAAGACAATCGAGGACCATAAGCACAAATTTAGGCGGAGGACCAAACTGAAGCCGTTTTGAGGCTCTAGAGCAAGGCCCAGAAATTAAATACGCTGGACAGCAATGCAAAAACTCCCGAGCTTCTCGCGTTACGTAAAGTATGCGAATGGGGAGGACAGTTTTGCTTTTGG
>JAFAXJ010000310.1 GCA_019241095.1 Verrucomicrobiota bacterium
ATTTCGCTCTGAAACATGATGTTCCAATTTGTTCAGGGGCAATGACACCCACCGAGATCTTCAGTGCGACCAACGCTGGGGCGAACGTGATCAAAGTATTTCCTGCTGCTACTCTCGGGCCAAATTATTTTCGCGAACTTCGAGGGCCGTTCCCAACTTTCCCTCTCATGGCTACAGGCGGAATTTCAGTGGAGAACGCGAGTTCTTTTTTTCGAGCCGGCGCGAACTTTCTCGGAGTGGGTGGCGCGCTCATCCCAAAAACCGGCGAACCTGCCGCGCTCGAAGCCTGCGCTAAAGCTGCGCGGCGCCTGCTTTCTTTTGCAGAAGAGCGGCCCAAAGTGGACTGAGAAAGCGACGCCAAATGAAGATAACCGAACTTCAATTGTACAAGGTGGCGCCTAGATGGCTTTTCCTGAAGCTGACGACCGACGAAGGGCTCATCGGCTGGGGAGAGCCGATCGTAGAAGGTCGAGCAAACACCGTTGCCGCTGCAGTACAGGAGTTGGGAAGCTACATTATTGGGCGCGATCCAGACAACATCGAAGACATTTGGCAAGTTCTGTACCGAGGAGGCTTTTACCGGGGCGGCCCAATACTCATGAGCGCGATCGCGGGAATCGATCAAGCACTCTGGGACATTAAAGGGAAGCGCTACAATGCCAGCGTGTCTCAATTGCTTGGCGGTCTGGTGAGAAAAAAAATTCAAGTTTATGCCTGGATCGGGGGTGATGAACCATCCGAAGTAGCACAGGCTGCCCAGCAACGAAGCAGCCAGGGCTATAAAGCCGTCAAAATGAATGCCTCGGCTCAGCTTCATTATATCGATTCACCCATTAAAATCGATCAGATCGTCGATCGAATCGGTTCAGTCCGAGCCTCGGTAGGCAAAGATTTCGGCATTGCAGCCGACTTTCACGGTCGAGTTCACCGCGGAATGGCAAAAGTCCTGTTCAAAGAGCTTGAGCCCTTCCAATTGATGTTCATTGAAGAGCCAGTCTTGTCCGAACATCTTGAGGCGTACAAAGAATTGGCTCACCATGGTACGACTCCCATTGCGATGGGCGAACGGTTATATTCACGATGGGACTTTAAAAGAGTTCTGGGAGAAGGGGTGGTTGACGTAATCCAACCAGATATTTCACATGCAGGAGGAATTACTGAGACTCGCAAAATCTGCGCTATGGCTGAAGCCTACGACGTCGCGGTGGCTATCCACTGCCCATTGGGCCCAATCGCTTTGGCTGCTAGCCTTCAGGTAGATGCCTGTGCAGCGAACGCTTTCATTCAGGAACAAAGCTTAGGGATACATTATAATGTGGGTGGGGAACTTACCGACTATCTTCTGCGGCCAGATGTATTTCATTATGTCGATGGCTACGTCGATATTCCTTCCGGCCCTGGCCTAGGTCTTGAAATACGAGAAGAGGCCGTCGCGGAAGCAGCCCGAAAAGGGCACGAATGGAAAAACCCTGTCTGGCGGCGCCCCGACGGTTCAGTAGCCGAGTGGTGAGATCAACTTTTTGCTCCAGTTTGCCTTCATCACCGCTGGATATTGGCTTGGCCAGCGTAAAAACGCGGGTTTCTGGCGCTCCGTCCAGTGTCGATACCGGCGCAATTATTGTCGACGAATCCAATTATCAAAATTTCGTTCGCAAATAATTCTTCGCGACTGCCGGGAGGGTACGCCGCGCAAGCCCGGAAGTTTCCCGATCCGGAAGGCAAGGCTCTGGGTATAATGGCCGAAACTTGATTCTTGAAGCTCGTGGCATCAATAAAGCTTCCAGGAATTAGAGCGTTAAACAACGTTCATCTCGATTTACGGTACTGCGAAGTTCACGCCATACTTGGCGAGAAACCGTGCAGGCTGATGCGCCTGATGAATATCTTGGCCCGGGGTTCTGCAGCCGGACTCGGGGACTATCGCGCTGAAATTAGCCAATTCGCTTCAATCACCCCCGCTAAAGCTAACTAATCCAGAATCGCGGTTGTATTCAGGAACTCAGTCTCGTGCCAAGCTTGACAGTAGCGCAGAATATCTTTTTCAATCGGCAACCTGTCACAGCTCTTAATGTCGTAAATTCCCGGGCGTTAGAGGCCCGTACTGCCCGGCTGCTACAGTTTTTCCGACTATATCTGTCAGGAATTCGAATTGATAGACTCAAAATGTTTAACTACGCGCTCACCGGTTTCTTGCGGCATTGGCAGGAATAATAATGACTGCACGGCTAGGTTCGGCATGGGTAACAGCCGGGACTGGGCTCGAGCTGAAAGTTGTTTCTGCGGTTATCATTGGAGGAGCTAGCCTGAAAGGAGGCGAAGGAACTGTACCGAGATCGTTTGTGGGCTCTCTCCTGACGGGTATCCTGGTAGGT
>JAFAXJ010000391.1 GCA_019241095.1 Verrucomicrobiota bacterium
TTTCCGCTTTTTCGGGAGCTTTCAGGGAACGGACTGCCGCCCTTGGTTTCTCCGGATTGTGCGGAACACTTGCTATACCGCCCTGGGAATTCGAAGAGACAGGGAGAAGGAAATGCCACTGGAGGAAGACGACGCCGAACTCGAAGATCCTTCACCGTTACCGGCTGTCACTCTTGACAAAAATGCAACCATTGAAGCAGTGAGAGAGGCGATCGCAGCGTTACCCGTTGATTTCCGCGAAGCGTTGGTCCTACGGGAGTTAGAAGGCTTATCCTACAAGGAAATTTCAGAGATTACTGGAGTTCCTCTCGGTACAGTAATGTCGCGTCTTGCGCGGGGCCGGTACCAGCTTTCGCTACTATTGGCGCCTAAAAAGGAATTGGAGCAACTATGAATTGCCAAGAATGCCACGACTTCATTGATGCTTATTTGGATAATGAGCTAGATGTTGCTTCGGCCATTGCGGTGAAACAGCACATTCGTGGCTGCTCCCAATGTGAACCGCTTCTCGAGTCCCGAAAGGCTTTGCGCACTCTTCTCGGGAATCCGCAGCTTCGATTCGAAGTCCCCGATGCCCTTCGCAAAAGGCTGGTTCTTCCGGCTGCTACATCCGCTACCGGCCGCCCATCCGTGAGGAGGTCAGTCATTCCATGGTTTTCCGCTCCATTGGCCTTGGCGGCGGCGTTAGCCTTTATGCTTGGGGTGTTTTTATTTTATCAGCGCGCGCCACTGAATCGCTCTGGTGACAATTCGCTGGCAAAGGAGGTGATCTCCAGTCACGTTCGCTCACTGCTTGCTACTCACCTCCTTGACGTCCCTTCAACTGATCAGCACACGGTTAAGCCCTGGTTCAACGGGAAACTTAAGTTCTCCCCGCCGGTTCAAGACTTTGCCGACCGCGGCTTTCGTTTAATCGGAGGCCGCTTGGATTATATCAATAGCAGGGACGTGGCGGCGCTGGTTTTCCAGCGCAACAAACACATTATCAATTTGTTTGTCTGGCCCTCGGAATCCAGTACCGCTGAAGCCACGCACAGTTTCGCTAAGGACGGCTACAATGTTTTACACTGGGTTCGCGACGGCTTCGATTTCTGGGCTGTTTCTGACGTCAGTGCGGCGGACCTGAAGGCATTTGCCGATTTGGAGATGAAGCAGGCCTAAGAACTGATTCGGCCGCTTAAAGCTAGCAATTCTCAAGCGCCTTCTGGTCGCATGAGCCGGCCGAAGTCGCGGCTCAGACTAGCCGAGAACAGGCACTGGAAGGCTGTGCCGGGCTCGGCTTCTTTCATAACCAGAAGATCTTTTATAAATACGAAATGTCTAGCTTCCTGGGCAGGTCGGCTTTGAAAGAGCCTTGATGGTTGCGAGAAATCTGGCGCGACGGAGCCTTGCTCTCCAGTGCATCTAATCAAAGCGCAGCTCTATGCCAGTCTGAAGCGCGGCTTCACGGCGGTGTACCCGAAGCGCCGGCTTAAATCGTTTCTTGTCGGAGAAATAATTCCAGCGCTCCAGGGGAACTAGGTATTTCAGAGCTAACTAACATCTGTTCGCGGTGCTCATCCTGTTCACACTTAATTATTTCTTCGTGCATCGTGTACAGGCGCTCACAACGCACTAGACTCAACTGTGGAAAAGAGTACAACAAACCCGCTGGAACCAGAGAACCAAAACAACATTGCCATCTCATAAAACTAACCTGCTTTCTTACATATTATACTTCGATGTAGCATAATTATTCCCGGTTATCTGTTATCCAGAAGATTATACGAGTCGTGCAAAGGGTATAACTGGGGAATTCGAGTACAATTGCATAGCCTTGTTTACAAACCGCTGGTCTTTAGGCGTTGAACCGAATAGCAGCCCGTAGAATAAGGCTGTCGCTGGTTTAATCCCTTATGTGTAGAACAGCGTACCTGGCTGGCGAAAAATCTGTCGATCACGTCTCCCACCCAAAAGGCAGCCGGCCTTCCGGCAGCGAGTCTCTTCCCCGTTCCATTCTGCTGTGTCTGCGACCGTTGCTCGTTTATCAGGTTTTTACAGCCGGCCGGACGTAACGGAGATCGTCGCGGCTCAAGCAGCGCTGCACCGGCTTTTCAGTGACGATGAAAGGCTCTGCCCATTTGCTCGAGGAATGTCATACGCCCGACATAGAGGCGCTCAGTGCGTCGAGGCCGTGCCAAACCGAGCATATGAATCGCTTTGGGATTATGTAATCAATCCCAATCGATTGCCGGCAACGCTTGGAGCAGCACCTGAGGTTTTCGCGATCGCCAGTCTCGGGCGACTTGGGATCTGCGTTTTTTTCTCGAATCCTTACCGCTCCCCATATACACTGCATTTCCTATCTGGTTTCCTCGTTCGGTTGACTTCCTATGATTAACTACGACGACGATCCCTTATTCTGGCAACGTTTCTTAGAAAGTGCGGGATTCTATCACGGGGCTCTCGACGGTGATTTCGGCCAGCAGAGTCATGTGGCGGCAGAAGCGTTTGAAGCGCGATCAGCGGAAATCGCCAAGACTTCTGTAATTTTCGACATTCGCACGGAAAGCAACATTCAAACACTTCATCCTACTGCGCAGTTGAAAGCACGGATCTTCCTACGAGACGTTACCGCCAAGCTTGCCGCGAATAGCTTAGCTTTCAAAATCATCTCTGGCACCCGAACGTACGAAGAACAAAATGAACTCTACGCGCTAGGGCGCACACGCCCGGGAAAGATCGTCACCAAAGCAAGGGGAGGATACAGCAACCATAATTTCGGCGTCGCGTGGGATATCGGCATTTTTAAAAACGGCGAGTACATTGAGGAGTCGGAGTTGTATAAGAGTGCAGGGGTCATCGGAAAACAGCAGGGGCTGGAGTGGGGTGGCGACTGGGAGTCTTTCCAGGATGAACCTCATTTTCAAGTAGTGGCTGAAACACAGCTCTCCGAGATCCGCACATCTTTTGAGAAAGGCCGAAGCTTCATCGTATGAGGACGACTGTCATCGGTGCTGACCCCAAGGAAGGGACTTCCCGTGGATCAAGCTTGATCGCTAGAATCCCATTGAGGAACTTTCCTCCGGGATGTTCTCGAGTCACTCGGTGGGGTGACGTTGGAAGCAATCAGGCCGATCTAGGACGGCGGAGGGAGCGCCCGGGAAAGGGGGAGTGCAGGCGGCGAATATGCACGGTGGCTCCTGCTAGGAACAGCTATTCAGGTGAGACTTGTCTATCTGAGTGCGCAATTCAATATCACTAACCCCATGTTAACTATCCTTAACGTTGCGATCGGTATTGTTTTTGTCTATCTACTTTTCAGCTTGATTATTTCTGCGGCGAACGAGGTGCTCCAGTCCACTATAGCCGGGCGACAGAAGTATCTTTGGGACGGCATATATGAGTTGTTACAAGACCGTACCTCAGAATCTAATTCCGGTTGGATCGTACCTTCAAAAGAGTTTTGCAATCACCCACTGATTCAAGCGCTT
>JAFAXJ010000396.1 GCA_019241095.1 Verrucomicrobiota bacterium
CACACAGGGCAGCGGACATATCGGCCAAGCCAATGCCTCGATAATTACGATCACCAAAGGCGTGAGAATGACTAATGTCTCTCCAACGATCGCCCTTGCGAAAGAGCCGAACATTTCCGCCAAACTCATTCGGGTCCGGTACAGCCAGGGTTCCCTCGGTGCCATAAAGCTCTATCGGCGCGTGTTGGTGAGTGACAACATCGAAACTAGTTACGAAAGTAATGATTGGACCTGACCTGAATTCTATTAAGGAAGCTACATAAGTTGCCACTTCTACCTCGAACTCCGCCCCTTTTCGCGGTCCGCTCCCGATTAATCTTTTAGGCGAAACGTTTCGTCCGAGCGAAAATACACGTTTGACGGGCCCTAGCAGGTTGACGAGGGCAGTAATATAATAAGGTCCCATGTCGAAAACAGGCCCGCCACCCGTCTGATAAAGGAATTCGGGACTTGGATGCCAGCTCTCAGGGCCGCTGCTCATGAAAAATGCCGTTCCGCCGACAGGTGTTCCAATTGCCCCTTCGTCGATCAGCTTCCTTACCGTTTGTTGGCCCGCGCCCAGGAAAGTGTCCGGTGCGGAGCCGATTCGCCGGTTTTTTAGCTCAGCAGTTTTCAATAACGTTTCAGTTTCCACTCGCGACAGACCAAACGGCTTTTCTGAATAGACATGTTTTCCGGCTTCCAACGCTTTCTGCGTGATCGGAAAGTGGCTTTGGGGAATCGTCAGATTCAAAACAATATCGATTCCCGGATCCGAAAGAGCAGCTTCGGTATCAACGGCTTCGACATTAAACTGCGCCGCCCGAAGCTGCGCCACTTCGGGCCGGATATCACTGCAGCAGACAATCTGGTAATGCGGAAACTTCGTCTTTAGATAAACGGTGCTGATAACCCCCGCGCCTATCAATGCCACTTTTGTCACTTCGTGCTCGGTCATGCATGGATCTGTAAACCGATTTCAATCAAACCGGGAGTCGAATCATGTCGCAAAGGAACGCAAACGGACGCGAACTAAGGAATTTCGCGAGGGCGCTATGAATCTGCTGCCTAGCCATCGCCTAGCCAACACTCTCTTTATATCAGGCGAAGTCTTGATAATCCCGGCTTGTAGACGTGCTGTCGAATGAATGCTTCGATGTCGGACGGCCGCTCAACGCGTGCCAAGCCATTGTCGAAAACAAGCTTGGGAACCGGGCTGCCGTCTTGATCTCGGTTTTCAGGATGTTAGACTGCGTCGGGAACGACATCCCAAGATTCAACTGCTCGAAGGTTACTTTGTCCGCGACGGCATGAGCTGCTTCGATGAACATTTCATCGGTCGTGCGTTTGGCCTATTCGTATAAATCGCCATACCTACCCCAGCCAAGATATTCAGATTCTTGGCTTGCGACGGAAGGAGAGTTGTCCATCGAAATGAACGGACGAAAATTGGACGCCGCCGGCATAGAAAGCAGGAGGGTTTAGCTAAGTCTTGCGACCTGAACGATTGCGTCAAGAAGTGGTCGAAAGTCAGTGGATCCAGAATACAAACCTTATCGAGCTTGACTTCTCCGGTCCGGGCTTGCCTTTTGCAGGGCAGCTTATACCCAGAGAGTTACTTCTATTTGCAGTTCTGGACTAAATCGGTCATTTCGTCAATCAGGGCGCAGCCCTGTCATTCGATCGCGGATCTTGCGATTCAAAACCTGAGCTGTTTACTGACGCAAATCAAGAGTGCGCAGAAAGACGCTTGCGAGCTAACCAGGCGTCAGCCGAGAACCGGTTATACTCGCTGGTTAGCAGCAGCAGAAAAAAAGTGATTGAATACAGGAGTTGTGCGGCGAGTCCGGCATAATCGCCTCGAAGCGCCGTTCCAAACGTTAATAACGCAATGAAGATAGCACCAGCTACCAACGCGCCGCGTGTCCATAGACCAACTAAGATCAGTGCGCCAAGCGCAGGTTCGACGAAGGGTATGGCCGTCGCGAAAGCGCGAATGCTCCATCCGGGGAGCGGGGTAACGGCAAAGTCATGTACAATCGTGTTAACAAACTTGTCCATATTCACCCAACGCTGGTAACTATGGAACAGGAAATTAAGCCCAAAAGTAAAACGCAAAACTGCGTAGCCAAGTGCGGCGTCCAGCCCGGCTCCGGGCGGCTTGACGACGATCTGGGGATATTGAGAATCCATTTGTGGGCTCAAAATACGTGCTTGGTTTGCGTTTTCTAGTGCATTGACGGACTGTTTTCACCTAGATTCTCCTTGGCCTGAAGAGGAGTCCGCATTATCACCTCCTCTACCTCCCTAATTTCACATGCAATGACTAACGACGAACTCCGCCAACTTAATAAGCAACGGAAAATACATCAGATCGCATGGGTAACGCGAGATTTAGAAAAAAGTATGAAAGCTTGGGTCGACAATCTGAAAGTTGGCCCTTGGCAGGTCCTTACCTTCACAGAGAAGACATTGAAATACTTGGACGTTGACGGCAAACGAGTCACTGAGCCTTTCAAGTTTCTGATTGGCATAAGCTGGATAGGAGAGATTCAGCTCGAATTGATCCAACCTGTCTATGGTCCGATGATCTACGAGGCATTCATACAAAAACACGGCGAAGGGCTACACCACATCAAGGAACGCGTCAGCCAGGACGGCATTGATGAAATACTAAGGGAATATGAGGAAAAGGGCATCGAGGTCACGCAGACCGGGCAATTCAAAGAAGACTTTCACTACTATCTCAACACGGAACCGAAGCTGGACTTTGTATTGGAACTTGGAAACTGTCCGCTGCTGAATCTTTCGACGAACGAATGTCCAATTTACCCGGCAGAGAGAGTAGGAGGGCGTTGATCTCAATAGGACGCGTGCTTTGCGACCACTAATTGCAGACGTGCATTCCAAATGTCGCTACTTTGTTGCTCATCGTAAGCAATTTCTGCCCATTTCCAATGGCGATGTGCCCGCCTCTCTCGAACCGACTGCCTTGACGTGCGTTGAGCCAGAAACAAATCGGCAATTCTAGAAAGAATTTCGGCTCGTAGATTCTCATTAAGTAACAGCCTCACGCTGGCGCTACAATCAGCCTCCGCTCGGATCCGCTGCGAAGGCAAATGAAGCACAAATGTCCTTGCGGGTAAGTTTGGGAGAATATTCGAGGACCTGCTCGATAGCCGCTGCACAGCCAGTCCGACAGTCTTCTGGGCGTGCAGGGTGCCAAGAAGCTTTTTGAGCCTCTTCCCCAAGCGCGACTATATTCCGCTCCTGGGCATCTCAGCCACGAAGCGGCACCGTTCTGAAGAAAGGACCGAAGACAATGAAGCTGGGTGTAGTATGGGCTCCGGGCGCCTGTACCCTCGTGTGCCCAGAGCTCGGCATTTCGAGTTGTGTTGGGTGGCCCAAAAGACTGACCGAAACTCTGCTCATTAGTTTCTCGCGGCAGACCTGTCTGATTTGCGAATTTCGCACCCTATGGACGCCTTTACCTATATCACGGTTCTGCTCTCAATCGTTCTAGGCCTGGCAATTACGCAAGTCCTGCTTGGGTTTCGCGGTCTAATACTGACCAGGGCAAAAGTGAAGTTGTATACCCCGACTCTGATATGGGCGGTAATTGCGCTTTTAGTCCCGATTCAAGCGTGGTGGGCAGATTTCACCATGCGCCAGCATCCCAACTGGACATTTTTGGCGCTCCTCGTGATCCTGCTACAAGCTATCAGTATCTACATGGTCGCCGCGCTTGTTTTGCCGGACATCAGCGGGGAGAAATTCGTCGATCTTCGGGAGCACTTTTACGCGCACCGAAGCTGGTTCTTCGGTGCTCAGCTTGCCAGTGTGGTATTCAGCCTATCAAAGACTCTGGCGCTTTATGGACATCTGCCCAATCGTATTGATACAGCGTTCGAATTTACGTTTTGCGCGGGGGCTATGGTCGCCGCCATCACCCGGAGTGAGTTGTTCCACAAGCTGTTGGCTCCCGCATTTGGTCTGCTGTTCGCTGTCTACATAGGCCTTCTATTCGCCCGGCTCTGAGTCGGAGGATTATCAAGCTTTGAGTGGTGCCTCGGATTGGCGGCGGGATCGAAATCGGCGAACGTGGCGTATTTGATCCCTAAGTAGTTCTCAAATCTTACTGCGCTCATTCTTCGGAGACTAGCTCTGGCCTGAGCGCCACTGAACCCGATCCGCTAGCTTGGAGAGCGCACGCTTGATTCCTCGACGCGCAATTCCCGACGGTTCTAGGCGCCGTTATGGCCAGAGCGAGTTAATGATGGAAGCTGCGGGCACAAACGTGACTTTGCACTTCCCAAACCACTCGCTTGCAGCGGGCCAGTCTTTCCAAACCATGGTCTGCTCAAAGTGATCGAGAACGCCAGCTTTGCTTTCATAAATCTCAGTCAGGACGAAACACGTGTTGCCGGTCGGGGCAGAGTTGAGATCCATCGGGTTCGAGTACTCCGGCCCCTTGGAAACGTTATAGGTCAGGAGAGCTTTCTCCCCGGTACGATGGTGCGTGGACTCCATCCAGGATCCGTGGCTCTTCCAAATGCGGTCACCCTCCGCAACTTGATCGGGAGGGGCAATGATGATGACGGTAAGCTGAACTTTGTCATGATAGGTCATAGTTGGTTCTCCGAATCGCAATTCAAGCGTTTTTCCAGATGAATACAGACGGTTAACACCCAGACTCGCGAGCGGCACCTCCACGTGAGCTATACCTTAGAACAAATGACTGCTTGAATGTTAGGAGGGAAGCGAGCGAATCAATGTTCAGGACGACCAGAACACGCATAGCATTCACTCGTGCAACTTGCAATGGTTTTATTACCAATTTGTCAAGCGAAAGTACGTCAAACAAATCAGGACGTGTGTATAGCGACAGACAGTACCTAATCGTAAGGAAACGTTTATATAAATCCTGGGAACCAATTGAAAGCCTCACTGGTCGACTAACTAGGTCGGGGCGACCCCACCAGTTCTTCCGCCCGCGCCAGCTCGCCGGTTATAGAAATCGGGAAATAGTCACAGACAAAACACATCGCACGGGTCCCTCCGGCAGCTCGCTGGCTGGCTGGCTGCTCCGCACGCACTGAATGGCCGAACGCCGTGTTTTTCATCTTTAGGCGATTCTCGAACGCCGTTTCCGTCCCTAGCGGGTGGATTTGCGTCGCTAGGATAAGCATAGGCGGCCTGACAGGGTCAGGGTTTGGTCCGTATACCCGGCGACGTCCTAAGCGGTTCTAGCTAGGGGAGGAGACCGCCTTCGCTCCGTTTCGTGGGCGTTCCGCGTAATTACCGATCCGGGGTCTGGCGACGCCCAACCCAGGCGACGCCAGGGCGGCCCGAAACGTGAAAATTTACCGATTTCCACCCCTTTCCGTTAAGGTTAGCTTTCGAAGACGGTCCGGGCGCGGTAGGTGCGCCGTTCGAGGAAGGCGTCGAGGTCGCGCCCAGCGAAGCGCCAATGGGTCCGGTCGACCCGGGTGTGGATAACCTTGCCCGCCTTGGCGAGGGTGCGCATCTGGAGCGGCGGGACGCCGAGATAGGCCGCCGCCTCTTTTAAATCGAAAATTTCGGGGTCTTTCATCCCCCCGGTAGAACGGCCACGACCTTTTTAAACCGCCGAAAAACGCGATAGACCGCGCTTTAACCTCGTTTCGGGGTGTTTCCCAACCGATTACGTCTAAATAACGTTTTCCGAACGTTACAGAATTTAGTAAGTATCTACCAATTAGCTACTTATCGGGCAGCGCGTACGGGACTCGAACCCGTGCACCGGCCTTGAGAGGGCCGTGTCCTGACCGACTAGACGAACGCGCCAAAACAGAAGCAGAATCCTACCTCGCGCGCGGGCGAACTCAAGTATTACATTAGTCTCATGGAACTCATAGGCCCATGAGTTGCCAGGCGTTACTACAACCGCTATTGGATGTTGGGAGTGACAGGCACAGCTGTGGAGGTGCCTGTTCCACTCAGATGCTGCAAAGCCGATCGGAGAGATTCATCCGCCATGGCTGCATCGCGTAACAGGTCGTTTACTGTCGCTTGATCTTCCGGTTCGCTGGCGGTTTCTTTTGCGGCAGTCAAGGCGCGGCTCAGGGCGTCTCTGGCCTGTTGCAGGGCGCCCGCTATGTGTTCAAGTTGCTCTCTGGTCATAACTTTTAAGGGGTCATTTTCATTGATGCGCCTAACCGTAATCACGGTTTTGGCGAAAACAGAGGCGGTGGCGGTGGATTTGGGATTGGATTTCCGTGACGATCGAGAATCCGCAGTGGAATCGAAGGCTTAACGAAAATTTGACTCACTCGAGAGATGTTCAAGCGCTCATAAGCATCGATGGTAACAGCGAGTCTGGGTTCGAGCGCCCTCATGCGCTTGCATGTCCACTGATAGTAAAGTCGAAGATATTCGCGTTTGACCTCCAAAGTGTGCGCTAGATTCGCCCGCTGAAGCAAATATATCGCAAACGGCTCTCGTGCGGTAATGGTTCGAATCTGACGCCAGCGAATTCGATCGTTACCCTGCTGCTCCGCTGTCGGTGCGCTTGGCTGAACCGGTTGTCCAGGCTGAGGCGGTCCATTGGGCAAAAGATCGTATGGGCTGGGAGTATAGGGCGGAGGACCGGTTTGTGGGGTCGGCGCCGGCAATCCTTGAGGTCGGATGACATCAGGCACAACAGGGGTTTCTATCGGCGGCAGGGTCGGCTCCTGTGCCGGAGAATATTGCGCCGAAGCGGCGCCAGTGGTCGCAAGAACAAAAATTGGAATGAGAAGGAAAAATCTCACATCATTTTTTCCACTCTGAACGTAGCACGCTGTTTACCACCAGGTTTACAAAGCGATCGTTCAGCCACTCTGCCTCTCTCAGTATTCCTTCTTGGACCAGTCCTAAACGTTCACATATTCTTTGACTCGGTCGGTTACCAGTTGCGACATGAATCTGTATTCGGTTAAGGCCGAGTTCATCAAAACCGTACCGGATAAGCGTCCTGACGGCAACCGTCATCAGGCCCTGGCCAGTGTACAAGCTGTTTAACCAATATCCTATCGTCGCGTTTCGATGATTGCGATCGATGACGTTGAATCCGACAACCCCGACGATTCTGCCTCCTGCTATCATTCCGTAATCATAACCCGAACTGATCGCTCTCCTGGCCAGTGAACCACGCACGAACGCAAGAGAATCCTCGGGGGTAACAGTCCGGTCAACCCATGGAAGCCATTTCCGCAGATAGGCTCGATCGGAATCAACCAGCAAGAAAATTTCGTTCGCATCCCGTTCATCGAGCAAACGCAAAGTCAAAGACGCAAACTCCGTCGTCAAAAAACTTTTTAGGGGACGTTCTAACCGCACATGCTCAAAGTCGGACTACTCCCTCCTCCGGAAAAGTAAAAAATTGCTCAGAATGAGTCCGCGGCGGCGTTCGCCGAAGTTTCATCTCCCGGGACGGCCCCGGTCATAATTGCCACTACTTGTGCCATTGTGTGTCGTTGCGGGTTGGTAAGCGCCACCCGTCGCCCAAGGCGCATTATATGAATCCGATCAGCTACCTCAAACACGTGCGGCATGTTGTGACTGATAAGGATCACCGGAAGACCGCGGTCACGGATCGTGCGAATCAGATTTAATACCTGTCCGGATTCCCGAACTCCCAGCGCTGCAGTTGGCTCGTCCATGATAACGAGCCGCTTGGCGAAAATCGCAGCTCTCGCGACCGCTACCCCTTGCCGCTGGCCACCAGAAAGGTTCTCCACGGCGCTGTCGATAGAGGGTAGATGAAATTTCAAAGCTCGCATTTCCTGTTCTGCCTCACGCCTCATCCGGCCTTTATCAAGGCGCCGGAACCAGAAGCCTAACGCTCCTTCACAGCGTATTTCACGACCTAAAAAGAGGTTCGTGGCAATATCGAGAGCTGGCGCGACCGCGAGATCTTGAAAAACGGTTTCAATACCTAGCTTCCGAGGCTCAAGCGGATTATGGAACCGAACCGGTTGTCCATCCAGAATGACTTCGCCCTCGTCAGGAATGACCGCGCCGCAGAGGACTTTGATCATCGTGCTTTTGCCTGCTCCGTTGTCGCCCACAACCGCCAACACTTCTCCCGCGCGAAGTTCCAGGTCAGCACCATTAAGCGCTGTTACGTGCCCGTATCGCTTCACAATACGGCGAGCTTCAAGCACGATTTTTCCAGGCGTTGGCATTGTAGCTCTTAGCGTTGTTTTCGGCGCGAGATCTGGTCCAGCGCGACCGCGCTGATAACTAAAATCCCTGTAACAAGATCCTGCCAGAGCGGGTCTATCCCGGAAAGGGTCAATCCGTTGCGCAGCACAGATACAATCAGAGTTCCAGTGAGAGTTCCCCAGATGTTCCCTCTCCCGCCAAACAGACTTGTGCCTCCGATAACTACCGCAGTGATACTGTCCAGATTACCATTCTGAAGCGCGTTCGGATCCGCATTTGGTATGCGGCCTAACGCTAGCCAAGCAGCAACGCCATAGAGCAGTGCGGCAAAACAATAGACTGAAAGGAGCCTATTCTGCACGGGAATGCCAACTAAACGGGCAGCCTCACGATTATTCCCGATGGCATAAATGTGCCTGCCCCACGCGGTTTGAGTCAGCAGATACGAGACGAGCAGATACAAGCCGATCATAACAACTGTCCCGTACGTTACCGCAGCCCCGCCTAAGTTAAACGCATTGCCTGTCCAGCTCAGCAGATCGTCCGTTACGGGAAAAGCGCCGCCCTGAGCAATCAAACGTGTTGCGGCTGTGACAATACCGAGAAAGCCGAGCGTAACAATAAATGGGGGCAAGCCGAGCCTGCTTATAAGCAAACCGACCAGCAATCCAATGAAGATGCAGATAACAATGGCAAAAAGCAGGGACAGCGCAGGATTATTCTGATCGTTGACGAGTCGCCCGGCGACGATGGTCGCGAGTACAGTAATCGCGCCGTTGGCCAGATCGATACCTCCGGTGAGAATGATCAACGTCTGGCCAATCGAGAGCGTTCCCACAATCACACTCTGCTGGACGATCAGGGAGAGATTACCGGCAGCCAGGAACGTACGGGTGCTGAATGAAAAAACGGCACTGAAGACAAAAAGAACTAGCAGTGGGCCAAGTGTAGGCCATGCAGAGCCCAAGCTCACCGGCTGAACACCGCGCCTCGGCCCTGGCAAGGTGCCTACAGACATGTTCTTTTCGAGCAGGGTTAAAGGCTTCTGCTAAGCGCCGTCTCTCGACGCTTAGCAAATAATCAACCCCAGCAGTTTTCGAGACCCCACTTGGTATCTTTACTGGGCAAATCAGGAAAAGGTTTGTCAGTGATCAGTTGTGAACCGGTATTGATAAACCCGGTCGGCTTCTTTCCGTCTTTGGCATAGTCGACCACATAGTCCACACCGCGGGTAGCCATGATCTTCGGAAACTGCATTACCGTGGCCGCTATTTTGCCCCCTTTCACATATTCCACTCCCAAACGCCCGCCATCGATAGATGTAAGGACAATATCATTTGTTTTTCCGGCAGCTTTGATTGCTGCATAGGCCCCTTCAGCAGCAGGTTCATTGATCGTATAGACCACATTGATATCCGGATGAGCACTGAGGAGGTTTTCCATCGCAGTCTGGCCTTCATCTTGCGCACCGTGCGTAATCTGCTTTCCGACGATCGCAGGGTCACCTTCCTTGATCCCGAATCCTTTCAAAAATCCGTTATGTCGGAGCGTATCGACCGTTCCTCCGGGCGTACCATCCAGCATCGCTAACTTCGGCGTTTTGTTTCCCAGCGTTTTCCGAGCGTACTCACCCTGTTTGACACCTGCTTCGAAATTGTCCGTCGCCAATGTTGCATCAACTGCGTCCAGAGGATCAGTAGCGGTATCGAGCGCAATCACCAGAATCCCTTTATCCCTCGCCTTCTTGACTGCGCCAAGTACGCCTGTGGAATTGTTCGGAGTAATCAGGATCCCTTTAGCGCCGGCACTAATCAAGTTTTCAATCGCCGCAACTTGGCCTTCATTATCACCGTCGAACTTGCCAAATCGTGGAATGAGCTTCGCTCCATGTTTTTCTGCTTCCGCCGTTGCGGCCTGCCGAAGTTTTACGAAGTAAGGGTTGACTTCAGTTTTGGTTACCAACCCGATGATGGTCTGATCCGCCGCGCGAGCTTGGGAACACATGCCAATCAAAGCAGCAAGAAACAAAGGCGCTAAAAGCAGGCCTTTATTTTTATTTCTGATTCCGAGGAAGCGTTTAGAGCAGCATTTCGCTTGTTGGGTGAAAAGGTTAGTCGAAAGGCTAACACCGTTGTGAGTCAATAGTGGAGGGTGCATTTGGTCTGGGGTTAATGAGGACATAGATCGAAATATGATGTTGCAGGTTTTGTCAATAGCCTTTGGTGGAAATGGAGGAACCAGAAGCCCAGCCAGGAGCCGTGGGAGTCTAGGAAAGCGTCCGGGGCAAAACACTGATAGCTTAGCCCAGCACTTCACTGCTGGGAACTGGGATGGGCAATTCAGTCGCCGCAAATCAATTGCGGGTTCAGCCCCTTCAGTGGCGTAAGATCATGCTCCTTGCAAGGGAGTGGAGCGCGCTAGATTGCATGAAGAGCAACCCGCAACAAAGGGGGACATTAAGAGTTAATTTCAGCAGTCAAAAAGCCTTGAAAAATGGTTCGCAGCAAGCAAGCTCCTTTTGTTATCGGGCCGTAGCACAGCTTGGTAGTGCGCTTGAATGGGGTTCAAGAGGTCGTGGGTTCGAATCCCGCCGGCCCGATGTTCTTGATGCTGAAGAACTTATAAAATATATTGCCGGGTCAGGATCACAGAATGGATAACAAGTCCCGCGAAATGTCAGAGATATGGCACCGCAACTACTGAGAAAAGCATGCTTTGGGGGAACCCCTAAATCGGTTCCAGTAGTCTGACATCGCCTGGCAGGGTCCCCCCCCGCCTACGCGGCACCCACTCCCGTGTCTAGAGATCAGGCATTTACCCCACCCAATAGCCTCTCTTTGGTCCCATCCAAAGCATTCCCCGGTAGTTAAAGCGCTAGCGACAAGTTTTAAGAAGGCTTGTTATGCTTGTGGAGCATTACCCTGGGAGGCGCCGGCTCCAGGGATCTCCTACTGGAAAGGAGCGAGGGTTTAGGGGAAAGAGAGTTCGGAACATTCTCTAGATGAGGCCCTTCTCTTTGGTGTGCTTATAAACGGACAAAAATGGAACTTTGGATCTGTCTCTCTCTCTCTCTCTCTCTCTCTCTCTCTCT
>JAFAXJ010000643.1 GCA_019241095.1 Verrucomicrobiota bacterium
GGCAAGGAAGGGTCCAGGAACGCGATCGTCTTTTGAGCGATGTTTGGGGTTACGATGCGTTCATCAACACTCGGACGGTTGACACTCATATGCGCCGGCTCAGGGACAAACTAGGCCTGTTCGGACATTACATTGAGACGGTGCGAGGGTTCGGGTACCGGCTTTCAGGGCCGCAGGATTAAGGTTGCCCTAGTTCCCAACTTGGCTGCATAATCTCTGTCTCAATTCAGCGAAAAAAAGTCTGAAATAATAGATTTGTTACCCCGTTGTCATCAGATCGTCACACAGACCTGCTCACTTACCGTGCAAATTAATTCCTGTGCGCATCCGTGGAGAGACGGATGTGCAAAGAACCTGTAACAAACAGCAACTAAGGATCCAAGGAAAACGAGTATATGAAGTGCAGAAACTTAAGTCTGCTTACGTTTGCTTGCATGCTGGCCCTAACCGCTGGTCTTGTATCAGCCCAGGACAATCAGGCTTTGCTTGATGCTCTCGTTCGCAAGGGTGTCCTAAGCCAAAAAGAAGCGGATCAGGTAATGTCCGAAGCCGCGAAAGAGGCAACTTCAAACGCTCCGCTCAGCAAAGTCACCGTGGGTGATTGGGTTGATGAGCTCAAGCTCAGTGGAGATATACGTCTGCGGTTCCAATATAATGCCAGCACTCCTCAGCTTCCGCCGGCGCCAAACCAAACGAATTACCCCGGAACGTTTCAACAAGATCGCTGGCGCTTTCGGTTACGATTGAATGCGGATGTAAAGTTAAAAGATGGCTGGTTCGCTGGCGTTCAGCTTCAAACGACGCAAGCATCAGATTCAGCAAATCAGACCTTCACACAGGGATACGATAACTATAATATCTACATTAGTAAGGCTTTTCTTGGCTGGAGCGGTATTCCTGGCATAACCCTGATCGGTGGTAAGCAAGCTAATCCTTTTTACACGACTGATCTCGTGTGGGATCCCGATATTACCCCCCAGGGGTTTGTTGAACGGATTGACTTCCATAAATTCTTCAACATGAGCTTCGGTGAAGCAGTAGCTGACGGTAAAGCGCCTCCGCCACCTGGGCCTGCTCCTGAGAAGCCGAGCAACGCTCTCGAAGTCAGCTTGATCGCCGGGCAATTTATCTTTTATGACAATAACGAGTACAACCTCAGCACGATTGCTGGCAATATCAGCAACGACTCGTGGCAATTTGAGACTCAGCTTCTAACCAGGCTGAAACTGGGACAAAATTTCTCAGCTACCTTCGCACCGGCCATCTTTTTTACGAATAATGCGAATGCCGGAACGGCTGGCAACCCGAGCCAAGCATTGCTAAACTCGAAAGCTTATAACGGAAATCTTACTGAATACGATCTTTTCTGGCTGCAATTACCCGGAGACATCACTTTCAAAGTCTTTGGAGTTCCCACGACCTTGTATTGGGATTTTGCTTACAATTTTCGAGGCGCTTCGAGGTGGGATCGCGTTTATGGCCCGATTTATTCGGACGTCGTGTTTAATCGTGCCGGAACTCAGATCGTAGGATTCAGCAATATTAAACACCCGGATCAACGTGATCGGCTATCATGGTTGGTGGGTCTGAGGATAGGCCAGAATAAGAAGGCTGGCGATTTATCTCTGTTCGGGGATTTTCGGCAAGTCGGCCTAGCCGCTACTGATCCCAATACAAACGATTCTGATTTCGCTCTCAGTAATTTGAATATCCAAGGCTTTAAATTTGGAATAGCTTACAACATCACCGACTTTGTGACTGCGGCGGTCACCGGATACATCTGCTGGAATCTTGATCAGAATTTGTATGGTGGAGCCGCAAACACCTTCACGAACCTTCAGAACGGAATAGCGAGCGACAATACAGACCAGGTCGTGCAAGTAGATCTTCAGATTAGATTTTAAGATTTCACAAACCTGTTTTCATAAGGATCCGACCCCCCTGGGCCGATCGGGTCGAATTGGGTTGTTAGCTTTTGTGAACCTTGCTGAGCCGCTTTGTCCTTTATTCTATGATTTGCGGCCGGTGAAATGCCGCCCTTGCTAGCGATCCGGAGGAATGGCAGAGTCTGTGGAAAAGAGACAATTGTGTGCCTTGCCGCTTGAAAGATGAACTTCGAGCATCAATAAGATCGAACAGTGGGACACCAGATAAGGGGAAATCCGGGCAGATTGGTTCAGGTGAAACGAATTTCTATGGAACACGAAGTATCAACTCAGGTCAAAACCGCAACGGCACGCGAGCCGATTGCTGTCTCGTCTGCGCCGGCGCAAGAAGCGGTGTTCTCGACTGGAAAAACAAACACAATTATCGAGATCGATAGGGTCGATTTTCATTACGGTGCCTCGAAAGCATTGCACGATATCAGTCTCAAAATTCCTGAGAAGGAGGTTACGGCTTTTATTGGGCCCTCAGGGTGCGGAAAGTCTACGCTTCTGCGCTGCTTCAACAGAATGAATGATTTAATCGATCACGCGCGGGTCACAGCAGGCGAGATAAAGATTCAGGGCACGAACATCAACGCGTCCGATGTGGACGTTATCGAACTGCGCCGGCGAGTGGGCATGGTTTTTCAAAAATCGAATCCGTTTCCAAAATCTATTTACGAAAACATAGCTTATGGTCTTCGTATTGCGGGAGTTGGTGACAGATCGACTCTCGACCAGACCGTTGAATCAAGTCTAAAAGGCGCCGCACTTTGGGACGAAGTAAAAAACCGTTTGAACGAGAGTGCCTTAGGGCTCTCCGGTGGTCAGCAGCAACGTCTTTGTATTGCGCGGGCGATTGCCGTCCAACCGCAAATTATTCTGATGGATGAGCCGTGCTCTGCTTTGGATCCGATTGCTACGGCTAAGGTTGAAGAGTTAATTGCTTCATTAACGGATCGTTTTACCATAGTCATCGTCACTCACAACATGCAGCAAGCAACGCGGTGTTCGGATCAGACAGCTTTCTTCTATCTTGGAAAACTGATTGAATTTGATAACACCGAAAAAATCTTCAGTAACCCGAGCCAGAAGCAGACCGAAGATTACATTTCCGGTCGATTCGGGTGATCAGAAAGCAGTTCCGAAGCTAAAATGTATTGCGCCAATGCTTTCGTCGTGCGTTGGAGCAGGATTAAGCGCCAGGTCTAATCGGATCCCGCCGATTGGTAAAAAGTAACGGATTCCAGCACCGATACCGGAACTGAAGTGATCGAATGGGGTGTCGCCAAGCCCACCAGCATCCGCAAACACTGCGATCCCAAAATCACCGATAATTGGGCGATCAACTTCAACATTAAAGACGGACCGAGCAATTCCTCCGATAGGATTCCCGCCGTGGTCTCTCGGCCCAAGCTTAAATTCATCGAAACTTCGAACGGTTGTTGCGCCGCCATTGAAGAATCGTTCGTTGATCGGGATATCTGTCGAGGTATCAAAAGGTGTGATGTAGCCTAGTCGGGCTCCAAAGGCCACAAGCTCTTTCCCAACGCTCACATAGTTAGAGTATCGTCCGGTGAAGCGGCCAAAACTCGATGAGCCGCGGCTGCTCTGCGAAATGGCGGCCGATCCGTCAAGGATCCAACCCTTGCGAGGATTGATTGGATTATCTCGGTGATCGATGTTTTGCGTTATTCCAGCCGTTGCAAGCTGGTAATCTAAAGGTCCGGCTAAAGATTCAGGGTTGATTGTGACGGAACTGAGGCTCACCTGCTTCGCCTCAAAAAAAAGCCCTGAATCCACGCCCTTTCTGAAGGTTTTAGTGAACGCCACAGTACCATAATACCGCGTCGCCGTGTAACCAACAAGCTGCTGCGAGGAGATTCCAAGCGCTGTCCGGAAACGGATATCACTGTTTAGAAACCAAGGATCTTCGTAAGAAATTTCACCTTGAGGTCCGCGGCCGGTGTAAGCCGCAGTTACCGAAAAGATGTGACCTAGGCCATCAAAGTTCAAATTCCTGTAGTTCGCCCCCACAACAACACCATTGAAGGTCTCGTAGCCTAAATAGAATCCAAGTTCTTTACTTCTTGCCTCCCGTGGAGAAAGACGTAGCTGGATTGTATCGTCCGGCTCTGCAGTTTCCTGCACATCGAGTGTATCGAACAGTCCGGTTTGATAAAGCTGTGTATAGGCTTCCTGCAACTTCTTAGGGTCGTAAGTTTGCCCCATGAGGGCAGCCAGACGTCTGGGCAGAAATACAGGCCTGATCCGAGCGTTTCGCGCCTGGTCAACAACAACGCTACCGAAATGATATAACGGACCCGGGTCCGCAGTGATACGCACGGGTACTTTGCCGCGAACCGCATGGGAAAAATCCGGATCGACGGCAACGGTTGCGGCATAGTAGCCTTGGCGCTTGAAGATATAGACCAGATCTCGTTGCAAGGTTTGCAACTCCGAATCAGAATAAGGCTTTGCCGGGTCATTCAGCGCACGAAATTTCTGATAAAAAGGCTCTGCCGAAATCCCGATGTTATTGACAAAACCTATCGGGCCAAAGAAAAAACGAGGCCCTTCCTTGATTGTGACGACAGCATCGATAGCTCCTCTGCGACGGTCTGGGATCGTCGCCAGCTTTTCAATCTGCACCTGCGGAAATCCCTGCGAAATATAGAAACTTTGCAATAAGCTGGTGCCCTGGATCAAATCTGATTCGACAAACGGCAGTTCCTGTTTGAACTGGGAAAAACGTGATCTGGTTGTGCCAACCATGTACTGCTGCAAATCGCTGGACTGGAACGTCCGATTGCCTTCAAAGTAAATGTATCCCAGTTTGAAGTAGGGCCCTTCGTTGATGTCTAATTCCAAAACGTTAGATCTGATCCGGTATTGTACGTCTACGGCTGGGAAACCCTGGCGCCGGTAGAAAACTTCCAAAAAATATGCATTGTCGTCAGCTGCCGGCAAACTCAATCCTTGTCGCTGCAGTTCTGGAAGGGTATCGGCTAATGCGGTACGAAGTTCCTGGTCAGAAAAACTTCGATTACCTCGAAATTGCACCATAGCTGCCGCCTGTGGCGGCGGCGCAGTCTGAAGCTTTTCAGGTTCGGCGGCTTTTGGCGGCTTCGACTGGAACTGACATCCAGCAACGGGGAGGAAGCCCGATAGCACTGCCAATAACAACGCCGGCTTGACTCTCATCTGAACCGCAAAAGGTAACGGAGGCGCGCCCGGTAATCGCCTTCTGTTCCAAAATCTCCGATAATCTCCCAATTTGGCGTAATCCGGAATGTGGAACTGACATCCTGGCT
>JAFAXJ010000664.1 GCA_019241095.1 Verrucomicrobiota bacterium
ATGGTCATGAGCCACGAATAAGGGAAGATTGGCGTTGGCCGAAAGCCAGACATACTCTTCATTACTCCTGTCCGCAGAGCCGCTCGTTTCTGCCGCAACCGATTTGAAGCTAGTCAGAAGGGTTGCACCGGCAGCCAAGCCACCGACTGTTTTCAGCGCGTCGCGCCGACTAATTTGTTGATTTGATTTTTTGTTCATATTTGGGGAACTCAGTAATTGGGGTTTGTTGAGCGGATTAAGTCAGGCCGCACTAACTCGGTTTTCGAGAACACCAATCCCTTCCGCTTCAAGGCGCACTACATCGCCTGATTTAAGAAAAACAGGTGGATTGCGGAACAGACCCACACCTGCCGGAGTGCCTGTGCTTATGATGTCTCCGGGAAGTAATGTCATGACTTTGGATAGAAAGCTGAGCAAGTATCCGAGATCAAACAACCAGTCAGCAGTGGATCCGTTCTGCATTATCTCACCATTCAGGTATGTCCTGAGCCGGACTTGATTCGCAGACCTCAGCTCCTCACCGGTGACGATGCAGGGGCCTATCGGGCAAAATGTATCGAAGTTTTTGCCCAACGTGATTTGGTTTTCTTTAAACTGCACGTCACGTGCGGAGACATCATTTAGGATGGTGTATCCGAAAATGGCCTGCAGCGCCTTCTCGGGCGGGGCGTCTGAAATGGCCTTGCCCATAATGACCGCCAATTCAATTTCATAGTCTACCTGTTCCGAACCCTTTGGTAGTTTGATAGTCTCTCCGGGGCCGGTCACTGCGGAAGGCATCTTCGCAAAAAAGAAAGGATCCTTGGGCAGAGTGGCCCGGGGGTTTTCCTTCAGGTGAGAACGATAATTAATTCCGGAACACAGGATTTTGCCCGGCCGAGTCAGAGGCGCGATCAGCCTGACTTCTTCAAATTTAAGATCAACTTTCAAATGACTATCAAGAGCTTCATTCGCGAGATCCATCGAGGACTGACCCGCTTGGATGAACGCAAGCATGTTCTGTGCAATTTGCGGATTTGAAGCGCTCAGGTCGACGAATCTATTCTCGCCAGGGATTAGAACTCCAATCCTCTCTTTGCCATTAAGTTGAAAGCTATATAGCTTCATTCTGTGCCCTTAATCGCAAATGTTTTTGCGCTCTCGCAGTTGTTTGCCTTTCGCAATGCTTCATCCTTATTGGAAGACAAACACGCCCTTGTGGACCGAACCTGGGTTACGCGTGAGGTCCGAAAAGACGTCGGGAGCAGACCATAATTCAAACACAGTCGCATATTTCGGATATTGTATACGCCCGCTAGCAAGCAGATCTAATGCTTCTGGGAAGCAACCCACTTCGGTTCGAGAGCCGACTATCGTCATCTCCTTGCGGGTAAAATCAAGGCCCGGAAATTGGACTTTAATGCCCTTTGCGACTAACCCGACTATTACGATTTTTCCGCCGGCAGCCACCAGATCTGCAGTTGACTCCATTATGTTGACATTTCCCGTCGCCTCCACCACGACTGCAGCCCCTTCGCCATGCGTCATTGCAAGCACCTGTTCAAGAAGATGGCCATCATTTTTGATTACCTCCGCGCCGAGCGCATGCGCGGTTCTAAGCCGACTATCTAACACGTCGACAGCCACCACCCGAGCGCCTCGTACGATCGCCACCTCAATCAAGGCCAGTCCTATGGGACCGCAACCAAGGATCAGTACATAATCGCCTCTTTTAATCTCCCCTCTTCGACAAGCGTGAATCGCAATCGTGACCGGCTCTGCAAAAGATGCCCAGAGCGGAGTCAGCCCTGCCGGCATCGCAAATAGGTGATCTTGAGGGACGACGACATATTCTGCGTACCCTCCTGGACGGTGCACACCGATAATCTCCAGGTTCGAACAACAGTTCGGCTTACCTTCCCTACACGGAAAACACTTTCCGCAGCTTAGAAACGGCTCAATCACCACAGCCTGTCCGCAATGAAAGGTTTTCGCGCCTGATCCCGCATCCGCCACCACCCCACAAACTTCGTGACCGCCAATAACTGGGTAGGTCGTGTAAGGATTCTTGCCGGTATAAATATAGAGATCCCCAGCACAAATCCCGGCAGCACTCACCTTCACCATCACGTCGTCAGTGCCAAGCGATGGTTGTTGCCATTCACCAATGTGCATTTTGTGAGGCGCATCGAAGATAGCAGCTTTCATGGCACCGTGATGGTATCGCCGGGTCGAAGAACAATTGAGTCCGGCACATGCCTGCCCTGCTGCCTGGCCACCCGCAAAAACTGTTCGAATTCTGTAATCTCTGGACAGTTGGGGTTAATGTAGTGGCACGGTAGAACAGTCTTCAGCCCAAGCCATTGTGATGCGAGGGCTCCCTCGCGAGGGTTCATTTCAGCGCTTAGCATCTTTCCGGGCATGATAACGCGGTCCAGAATTTCGACTGGGTTAGTAATCCCAACGCATCCTATGGTCGGCTCATAAAGCTC
>JAFAXJ010000069.1 GCA_019241095.1 Verrucomicrobiota bacterium
ATCGGGGGAAGTACAACCATGTGGAACCGATCTCAACACGGTCGATAGGAGTTAGGATATCGTGGTAGCGGGTGGAGCCTACAATTGTTTGGCTAGACAGGTCCCGCACCGCCCAAGCCAGCATGTTTCCGGCTTCTTGCCCTTCAAGCGCCTTCGCAATATAGGCTTTTACCTCCTGTGGTTTGGGGACGGAGGCAAACCACAGTTCCCAGAGATTTCCATCGCTGGCAGCCGCGACCAGACCATCATGGTGGTCGAGCGCCAGCGGCTCTAAACGAATGTCGTAGTCCTCAAGTGTTACTAGATCAGGCTTTTCCATGTGGTCCTCAGAAGAGCGCTAAGCGTGATCATGGCTGCCCACAAGGAAAGGCCTGTAACCGGGCGCTAATAACAGGGACGATTGCCAAGGGTGCAAATCCTATTCAAGCAAGCGGCATTAGCATCGCGGTAGAAACCAGCAAAATGCTCATGCCGCGAACAGCGCTTGTTCCCTCGTCAATGTTGATATTAAACGACTTCCGCACGGAAGTTTTCGCCGCCTTCCCAGCGATTTGCTACCGGCCAGAAGAACGTCCACTCAGCGTGAGCTCCAACGGGCAACTCCGCCGTGGGAAGATCGATAAAGTGCAAGGAGTTTAGAAATAGACTGTTAATAGAAAGCCTGACACTATCCCGCCGGCGGCCCTATCCAGTGCCCTCACAGCTACAACCTACGTGAAATCGCCGATGACCTGCACCCAATCCACTGACCTGCATTAAAATCAACAAAGCTGCCGCTAATGCAAGACCAGGCAACCACCACATTTGAGTCCAAATAAGGCACTCCCGTATGGCCAAAACCTCCACTTGGACCGCGCTTCGAAACCCGGTTTATCGTAACATGTGGTTCGCAAGCTTAATTTCTGGCACCTGCGTTTCGGCTCACGACACCGCTGCAACATGGACCATGCATCAGGTAAGCAATTCGCCTTTGTACCTCTCCCTGATGTCGACGCTAGCCTCACTGCCCTTCTTCTTTTTCACGCTGCCTGCTGGCGCTCTCGCGGATATGGTGGACCGCAAGCTCATGATGTCTGTCGCGACCACTTGGTTGGCGCTGGCGGCGGGCGCATTAGCCCTTTGCGGTTGGCTCCATGTGATCAATCCGTATGTTCTTTTGACGGCTATCTTTCTGATTGGGGCCGGCTTCGCTTTCTATTCTCCCGCCTGGACGTCGACTCAGCCTGGCCTTGTTTCTAAAGAAGAGCTACCGTCGGCTTCAACGCTGGGGAGTCTACAGCTGAATGTCTCCGGCATTATCGGACCGGCGATTGGCGGTTTGTTATTGCGGTTCGTTAGCCCCAGCGCGGTGTTCGCTATGAACTCCGCTTGCTTTTTCCTTCTTCTCATCCCGATTCAAGGGTTAACGGGGCCGAAAACCCGTACAAACCTCCCATTGGAAAATTTCGTTGAATCCTTTCTCACAGCTATTCAGTACGTCCGTTACACTCCGGGCATCCAAGTTGTTTTGGCTCGCAACCTTCTATTCGCTTTTTTTATCTCGGTCATTCCCGCGTTGATTCCTGTCGTGGGACTGAAGGAATTGCATTTAAGTCCCTCGAATCTGGGATTGGTTTTCACGAGCATGGGGGTTGGTTCCGTGATCGGTGCGGTGTTTGTCCTCCCCTGGACGAGAGCCAAATTTCACTCGAACACCATCACGGTTCTCGCAAACGCTCTAGTCGCAATCGTCTTTTTTCTCCTAGCCACCTTCCGTGAGCCGACGTTTTTTCTGGTGGAGGCAGGCCTTGCTGGAATTGGCTGGACGATGGCGGCATCCGAGCTTTGGCTTGCTGGTCAACGAGCGATGCCGGGGTGGTCGCGAGGACGTTTGAACGCCACCGTCATTATGGTCTCACAAGGAGCAACTGCACTAGGGGGAGTGGTGTGGGGCTTCTCCGCTTCCCAGTGGGGAGTGACCGCTACGCTGCTTGCGGCTTGCTTTTTACAGGTGGCCAGCTTGGTGCTTCAAAGTCGGTTGTCGATTGACTTCACTCGCAAGCTCGATTTTGAGCCAGCCCCGGTGGCGGGACCATCGCACAAACTCATTCACGTTCCGGCGCCTCACGACGGACCGGTTTCGATTCAACTCGATTTCGCGGTCGATCCTACCCACGGCAAAGAGTTCCTTGAGGCGATGCGGGAAGTTCGCTTGATCGACCTCAGGAATGGTGCGTTCAGCTGGCGACTGAACGAAGACCTTGATCGTCTAAACACCTACCGGGCAGAGATTAGGGTTCCGTCTTGGACAGAATACCTTTTGGAAAAGAATCGAAGGACGGCGAGCGAACAGAAGATCATCGATAGGGCCTGGTCGTTGGCTATCGGAGGGAAACCCACTGAGATGCGCCGATTCCTTGGCGCTGATCGAGAGCTGCACACCCATCATCATCCCGTCACTTGGCCGTCTGGAAGGCCAGAAGTGCCGCTTAGCGTAGATCGGATTGGAGGCTAGTCGGTCGACGCAGTCTTCTTCAATGGTTCTTTCGAGGTGAACCGTTGATTATCGTCTCGATCAGATTCTGGGAAACATTTAACCCAAATCACGAAATTCGGAATTTCTCCTTCGGGCCGAAACCGCCGCTCTGGCTTGTCTCAAGGCGGCTCGTCGGGGTAAAACCCCGCCATCTGGCGATGAACTAATTTGTTCATCGCCAGATGGAGAAATCGGCCGAGCTTTCCGCGGTAAAATCCGAAAGTTGGTCAACCAACTTCGCAATTCAGGTTTTGATTGGTTGCCGGCAATCCAGTTCGGGTTTATCGAACAGTGACGTTCAGCAAGAAGGTTTGCCTGGCTTGTAGAGTCGCTCTGGCATTTTAAATTGTACAAATTGCGCCCAAATTACAATATGTCAGATGCCGCATGTTCCCGGTCTCCGCAGCCCGTACGAGAAGGTCGGCCGTTTGGTCTATCTTGGCCGCATGCTCGACAAGATCCGACTACACGCGATGGGCAATCTTCCCCCCGAATACCACGCTAACCTTGGCGACGCGCAGCCAAAGTTCAACGATGGGCAGTGTTGCCGATGTTTGGGAATCGAATAGCATGCACTTGAAAGGCTTACTCTCGAGGGCGGAACGGAC
>JAFAXJ010000102.1 GCA_019241095.1 Verrucomicrobiota bacterium
ACAATGCCGCGGCTCCGGCAAAAGTCGTTGAGGCAGTGAGGAATATTAAACCTGCAGCTCAGGCGCAACTTCCATCTCTCATTGAATCTCTTGCTATCGGTCAGATTTCACCTCAAGAATTTGCTAACCAATTGCAAGGGTTCAACAAATAAACCGGGACGGTGCTGTTCGGATCTTTTCTCAGGTCACCGATTAACTATCCGGTTCGAACGTAGTGGCACTCGCAAATGGCTACCAAGCCCCAAATAGCCCTTTATCTGATGCCGGCCACAATCTTAGTGCTCACGTTTTTTGTATTCCCGCTGCTGTTTATTGTTTACATGAGCTTCCACGGCTGGGCTGGCCTTGGTCCGGCTACCTATGTCGGCTTGGACAACTTTGCGTATCTTGCTCGCGATAAGAGCTTCCAGCTGGCGCTTAGCAATACGCTTATGTGGGTAATCGCCGGCACCTTTATTCACACGCCCTTGTGCATTCTCGTTGCTCTGATCCTGGCAAGGCGCCCATTCATGTGGAAATTGTTTAGGACAATCTTTTTTCTGCCGAACGTTATTTCCGCAACGGCGATCGCGCTGCTCTGGTACTTTCTCTATCACATTAACTTAGGGCTTATTAACAGGGGGCTTACCGCTGCCGGGCTTGGCAAGTTCGGGCGGGCTTGGCTGTTTGACCCTAACTCGGCTCTGGGGGCTACCATGCTTCCGTGGATAATCTATATTGGGTTCGGCATGGTGATTTTTCTTACACAGATCTCGACCATTCCGCGCGAGCTTTATGAGGCGGCGCAATTAGACGGCGCCACTCTCTGGGAGCAAGATTGGCATATTACTATTCCGCTTATCAAGAGAGCTATAGCAATGCAAGTGCTGTTTGTCGTTGGTTACGCGCTCAGGATGTTTGAGTACCCTTTCATTATGACCAACGGTGGGCCTGCAAACAGGACAATAAACCTTTCACTTTACATATACCGGCAGATGATTACCGCAAACCAGTATGGGCTTTCGATGGCTGCGGGTGTAGTCACTCTAATTGTGGGCGCCGTTTTGCTATCGGCTATCATTCTAGTTTTAAAGCGGGTGGAAAGTTAAATGACAAACGTGCAACAAACGGATACCGCAAAGCCTAAGGGGCTGAAAGCAGTTTCGCACCCATTTGTCAGATTCGGAATAGGATCTTGGCTGGTTATCACAACTTTCCTGCTGCTGACCTTGGTGCCGTTTGTTTGGCTGATCCTCTCTTCGCTAAAAAGCAACCGGGAGCTCTTCTCTAATCCATTCAGCTTCCCTTCAAACTGGTCATTAGCTAACTATACTTCAGCCTTTGCCGCGCACCCTTTAACGATCTACTTACGAAACAGCTTGTTGGCCGCACTAAGCTCTACACTGCTGGCGCTTACAGCAGCATGCCTGGCTTCGTACGCGCTCCTACACACGTTCAGATTTAGCCGTGGAATTTACCTCTTTCTTATATTCGGCTTACTCCTGCCGGTAAACGCTTTTATCGCGCCGATCTTTTATTTGATTCACTTTCTAGGCCTGTACAACACAGTGTGGGGCTTGGCACTGGTTTACTCAGGTATTTCATTCCCGCTTAGCTTCCTGATCATCAAAACCTACATGGACACCGTCCCGCGGGAGTTATTGGAAGCCGGCCGCCTGGATGCCGCATCCTATCACCGCATCTTTTTCAGTATAGTGCTTCCAGTAAGTATTCCGGGCATCGTCACCGCGGCAATATTCCTGGTAATCACAGCCTGGAACGAACTTCTATTCGCGAGTATACTAACTCAGGACCAAAACTCCCAGACTGTTCAGGTAGGTGTGCGCTATTTTCTTTCTACCTACTCGGCCAATTATCCTCAGGCTTTCGCAGCGACGGTCATGGCCATAATTCCGACGGTGCTGGCCTACATATTTTTGAGCGAGCGAGTTATCGAAGGCATGACGGCAGGCAGCATCCGATAACGTCCGAAAAACAATAGCATACGATGCGGTGCCTAACTGGACCTTACGAGGTAGATGAACATTTCCTTTAGAGATGAAGGATCTTTTTTTCGGCCAATATTGCGGCCGCACGGCTCGGACGGTTTAGAGATCGAGATACAAAGTGAGTGTAGCTATCTTGACGGTAACAGCCATCAGTTAAAGTATCGCGACGTGCAGGAACACCTAGGTAGAGCCTGTGTCTGCCGGTGCGAGTGGGTTGCCGGGAATCACGCCTTTACGCAGCTCGATCGCTGGGTTTCCGTCGACGAAGATAAGGTCTGCCTGGAACGGCGGGTGCAGGTTTCCCTTATGAGAGACGCGGATTCCGTTTCTCCCTGTCTTGGGTTCCAGATGCATGTTTGGTTGCAGGTTAACTCGCCTTCAGGCGATTGGCGGTTTTTCGCTCCAGGGATGCTCTACACGCCCGGTCAATTCACCAGTGAGAAACTGATAACCTTCAGCGATCACCGCCTAGCGTTTCCGATGATCATGGCATATCAGGCGACCGCTGGCCATGCTATATCCGTCAATCGTACGACAACTGCGAGATTCGACAATCGCCCAGTGCGCCCTAACAAAGAACAGCGTTACTTGCAGGACACGGACATAGGAGCGGTCGGCTTCGAAAAACAGCACGCCTCAACGATTTTGCACCTGTTCTGGCCATACTTTGAAGGCGAGAAGAGTGCACTCCTGAATTCCCAGGGCTCGTCAGCCTCAGCTTTCTACCCTGTTCGGGAGGGGGCTGACGTGTCGGTCAAATACCAGATTCTCATAATCAAAGTAGACAATTTCGCCGATGCTGTATTTAAAGCGTTTAACAACGCGCTTGTACTCGCAGAGCCGCGGCCGGCGCGACTACCGTTCTCTCTGAAAAACTCTATAGACTACCGGCTCGATTCGCTCCAGAAAACGTACAACGAATGGCCAGATGGAACCGCAGGGTTCGCAGTCAACTTCGACCCGGAGCACGGATACAATTCACAAGCAAAAGCTTTTGGAGCTTCATTTACCGTTCATCAAACCAATCGGTCTAACGACATTCTCGAGTACGGGTTTACTGGCAGACAGTTAAACGCAGCCTACATGATTGCAGAACACCGCGGCCAGGAGTGGCTACAGCGGGGTGCGCGTGTGGTTAACTTCTTCGTTGACCGTTTAGTGACTGATTCGGGATGGATGTACACGTTGTATGACGTTCTCAGGAGGCGCCCCCTATATACTATCGGGGACCACCAAGGGCCCGTAATGCACTACTTGGCATCTGCATCTCAGCCCAGCAATTACACGCGAATGATGATAGAAGCAGCCTGGGATCTCCTGCTGAATTACCGTTTGCACAATCGACTTGGCAAAACACACGAGACGTGGTTCCAAGCATGCATCCGCTTCGCCGATTTTCTTTTAAAAGTCCAGAATAGCGATGGCTTTTGGTATCGAGCCTACACGCCTGCGGGCGAGCCGGTTCTAGGGGGTGCGTGGTTCGGCACTGACGAGGGGGACGCCAGATCAGCCACATGCGTGCCCATTCCTTTTTTGCTAGCTCTAGCCGCAGAGCCAGGTTTGCAGGGTGAGCGATACATAGCGGCTGCTTTACAAGCTGGCCAGTATATCCTTCGTGAGCAAGTCGCTTTTGACGAATATCGCGGCGGTACTCTCGACAATCCAAACGTCGTGGACAAAGAAGCTTCAATGCTTACCATGGCGGCGCTGCTTCACCTTTTTGAGCATTCTGGCGATGAAACCTTTCTGCGCGGCGCTGAGAGGGCGGGAAAACTTGCAATCACGTGGAACCTGGTCTGGAACATACCCTTAATACCTAATACTCGCGTTGCCTCGGCAACCGTTCAATCTACTGGCTGGGGTGCGATCAACTCGATCTGGGGTGCAGGGGTCACAGACATCTATTCATTGTTCTTTCTGGCAGAGTTTGTGCGCCTCAGCAAGTTGATTAACGAACCGCTGTACGCAAAGGTCGCTGAGTTAGTCGCACACGGCACTCAACAGATCCTTGCCCATCCCGGAGGTTTATACGGCTTCAAAGATATTGGGATGCAGCCCGAAGGAATAGCGTTTTGCGACCAGGGGGCGGACGAAGACTTGATCGTCAAAGGTGATGTATGGGGCGGACTGGGATGGATCTACACGGCAGGCACTTACGGCCTCTGGCGCTATCTAAATGAAATATCGAGGCAACGAGAGGACGGGAGAAACTGAATTCCAGCTCGTCAGTCTTATATGGGTCGAAAGCAGAAGGTCACCCCTCACGGCACCATCCTAAAAACGACACCTTCGTCAGATGCTATTCCTGATTCATCGTTGCTGAATTGACCATCCTTACATGTCTACAGTTTGAGCTCATCTACAGCGTTGTAGCCAAGGCAAAAGCCTCCCCAATTGTGCTCTCAATCAATCGCGGCGCGACACAATCGCCGACCCGTTCAATCCGGATATCACCAAACTCGGATGACGCCTTGAGTTGCAGGAATAGATCTTCCCTTGAACGCCGGCCGATAATCGGAACAACCCAATCGATATTTTCGATCCACTCCCCATCACCTGGCACGAGAATGTATCTGTCCCAGCCTTTCGCATTGGATGAGCTAAATATCGCAGCAACATTTACTCGATGGTCACCAATCTCGAGAAGCATAGTGTTCGAACGCAGACGGATGCCCTTGATTGCGGCTCGACGATAAAAAAGTGTTCTGGTACCCGCCTCTATGTCTTCTCCGATTAAGGGATGCGAAGCAATGACCTCCACATTACAGTCCCGGTCGGCCAGATACTCGGCTGTCCCGGCCGCTTCCCAATGACCGTTGTCATCCACGACAAGGACCTTGCCAGCCAATTGGACACTGCCGGATAGGACCTGATCGGAGGACACTACGAATGTCTGTTCGAGACCTGGAATCCCCGGAAGCGTCTGCCTGCCTAGCGCGCGTGCCTGCGAAGCGCCGTCGCTGTGCTGGTTCGGTAAGTTCGGTTCCGACCCAGTCGCAATTACGATCACTTCCGCTGCAAGTTCTCGCAGCAATGCTGGAGTTGCTGTTACGCCCAGGCGAACATCAACTCTCTGATCTGCGACTGCTGCTTCAAGATAGCGTGTCACTTCCCCTATAATCTCGTGCTCAGGTTGCTTCGCTGCTAGCCGGACTTGGCCACCTAGCGCATTCTCCCGCTCGAGAACCGTCACTGTATGGCCGCGCTTCGCAGCAATTTCTGCTACTTTCAGTCCGGCAGGTCCCCCTCCGACAACCACTACGCGTTGTGGAACCTTTGTCTTTGTCAGGAGTCGCTCGTTGAACTCGCGCTCACGACCTGCTCCGGGATTGTGAATGCAGCGAACGGCCTTTTCCTGACCGACTTGGAAGATACAGGCGTCATTGCAGGCAACGCATACGCGCACAAGATCGACGCGGCCGGCCCGAAGCTTATTTGGCGTCTCCGGGTCGGTGATAAGTTGGCGCGCCATCCCGATGAGATCGGCCTCTCCAGCCTGCAATATGTCCTCGCCCCGCTGGGGCGGAGAAATGCGGCCAAATGCAATAACTGGAATCCGGCTTCCATGCTTCAACCCAGCATTGAGCTTCTGGAAGTCGGCGGAGGCTACGGCCGCAGGTGGGATTTCCATCCAGTAGCTTGAGAAGGAACCTGCATCTGAATTGAAGTAGTCCACCAGGCCGCTGTTCTCCAGCGTTTCTGCCATTCGTAGGCCGTAATCGAGATCGTAACCAAAGGTCGTAAATTCATTGAGGCATATGCGGACCCCAACTGGAAAAGTGTCTCCAGTTTGTTTCTTGATCGCCTCAATGACTTCAAGAGAAAGCCGCATCCGGTTCTCGAATGAGCCGCCGTACTGGTCGTTGCGGCGGTTGAAGAAGGGAGAAGCGAAGGAGCGTAGCAACCCGTCGTGTGCCACCTTGACTTCAATTCCGTCAAAGCCAGCCTGGACTGCATTTCGAGCACTTATAGCGAAGCCGTCGATAACAGCACGGATATCATTTTCGTCCATTGCCTTGGTGCTGAAATGGCTTGATGGCTCTGGCATCTGAGTCGGTGCCCACATGATGTGAGGTGGATGCTCGAGGGAAGTATGGCCTCCGTGCGTGAGTTGGCTAAAAATCTTTGTATTATGACTGTGAACGGCATCCGTAATGTTTCGCAAAAAAGGAATTACGGCCGGGTCCCAAGCATTGACGAAACGGCGAGACATTTTACCTGACCAATGGATAGCTTGGCTTTCGAAGATAATCAGCCCCACGCCCCCTCGTGCACGTTCTTCGTGATAGGCTACATGAGCGTCCGAAGGCTGTCCGTTGAGGGTGCCAAGCGCCGTGAAATGTGGTTGGAAAACAAAGCGATTGCGCAACTCGACTCCACGAATTCGAAACGGGCTGAACAACAAAGGGAACTGGACAGCCTGGAGAGGTTCTAATGAATTTTTCTCGTTCATAGAGATAACGTTCTCATGAAGACGGGATTTTTTGGATATACTGACGTTAGTTGTTGATTAAAGGGGTACCGTTGCTGCGGTGAGAGATCAACCTTTTGAGGCGATAATCGACTTAGGAAGCGAACTAGGAGCGAACCTCATCTGAGCCTTGAGTCAATCGCTGACGGTGACCTGCCAGCTCGGAATGTCGTCGCGTAGGCCGGCATCCGAACTGGTACTTTCCATGCAGAAGCAATTCCCGTTATGGAAAGGTATAACTCCGGAAAGAATGACAGATGAGCAAAAACGATAAAGGCGGGATCAGGTGGGGGTATTGACTGTAAAATTGGCTCAGGATCGTATCAGGTCAGTCCATCAAGGAGCCGCCCGGTGCAAATACTGGTAAGTTGAGAGAATGTCTGCTTTAGCACGAACCAAGAAGGCATCGCACGCCGCTTTAGCATCTATGTTGGAATTCTGGCTGAGACGCTGGTCCTGCAGCACTTAGTGCCGGAGCAACAGATTCTCTACAAAATCGAATATGACTACTCTGCTTGAAATAAAGGGCATCGAAAAGAGCTTTGGGCTCACCCACGCGCTTCGTGGAGTGAATCTGAAAATCGAGACAGGCGAGATTCATGCTCTCATCGGTGAAAACGGGGCTGGTAAAAGTACACTCATGAAGATCTTAAGCGGCGTTCAGAAGCAAGACGCCGGCGAAGTTTTCTTGGAAGGTGAACGGTACAGCCCGAAAAGCCCACTCGATGCACTGCATAAGGGCGTTGCAATGATTTACCAGGAGTTAAATCTTGCCCCACACTTATCAGCAGAGGAAAATATTCTCCTGGGTCAAGAGCCTAGTGCTGGTGGCTGGATCTATGCTGCGAAAGGTCAAAAGATTGCACGCGATG
>JAFAXJ010000114.1 GCA_019241095.1 Verrucomicrobiota bacterium
GTTCTCGGATTTGTTTTTCGCCGGCACGATCGCGCAATCGCCGCCTATTTAAGCGATTGCAAGCGAGTTCATCCTGAAGATTTAAAAAAACTTTCAGGCATAGAGACGCTGATTATCGGGACGCCCTGCCGCAGATCTCACCCGACACACATGAGCTTGGAGGAAGGCCTGAGGTTCTCAGAAAAGCTTGCCGCCAAGCGAACGTTCTTCACTCATCTCAGCCATGATTTCGGGCATGTTCAAACCCAGAAATCACTTCCGCCAAATCGATTCCTTGCCTATGACGGTTTAAGCTTCGACTGCGATCTATGACTCAAATCCAGATCAAACCAAGCGTTATCTCCCAACTTTTTCCGATCAGTCGCGGTTAAATGAATCGATTTGACTTCAGAAGGCGCCTGGCCTGGCACAACAAATTCTTTCCACGCTTGAGCGGAAGAGGATCGAATAACAGCATGGAAACATTCCTCGAACCAATGCGGCCTTAACTCTCGGTTCCGACTTCAAGGCCCGGTACCACGGATCGGTAACAGTTCAATGCTTCGCGAGCTAAAACTCGATAGTAAACGGTCGTACGCCCTTAGCGAACAGCATTTTAGGAATCCATCCGAGCCTCTGCCGTGCTAACCCGTTGCATAGTTTAATGCTTTTTACCTCGCCCGGGCGAGAAGTTGATGGACAGGAGCACCAATCTGACAGCTTGTTAAGTTAAGCAAGTGAACAACGGTTTCATATACCTGTTGAACTGAGATTTCTGTTTCGGTGCTGATATTAAATGCACCTCGTCGAACAACATGTAGAGCCCGATGATTTGCTTCAACTATATCGTCAATATAAACGTAATGCCGGGTGGACTTGCAACCATATACATTTGCATAGCGGAGAACCGCCGGCAGCATCTGATCCGTTGTACAGACAAGTGAGATATACTTTTCGAAAGCTGACTTAAATTCAGATACTGGTAAACTATTCTGTTGTCCATAAATGACGCCTCCATAAAAGAGTGATTGTTTAAGAGTGAAAGAAAGGTGAACCCCATTATCAAGGCTGCGCGATCGGAGATCTCAGGCCTTGGTCCGGATGTAAGCGCGGTAGCCGAAACGAGTAAGTAAACTGGGCTTATCAGATCGCGTGAGCTTAACCGGCTATTGCGCTTGTACCTGTTGTATACCGGAAAGGAGGAGATATCTTTCTGGGGAATTGGGCAACATGTAGATCATTTGCAAACGATCAGGTGGAAGTTAGCGATTATGCTACCTGGGCGAGTTTGCTGGTATTGAGATACGCCTATGTCATTTGCGTTCCAAAAAGCGAGTCGAGATCTCCGAATGCTTGACAGAAGGTTTTGTGAGTATCGGCACGGAACTCTCCGCAAAACTGACCGGCTGTGCGCAGTACCAATGACAGCTCGGATTCCGATTTGGCGAGGGAAAGCGACATGCGATTGATGCTGAATGGCTTTCATCAGTCCGAAGGCACAAAAAGCGGGCACTTTCGGTTCGCTGAGCGATTTCTGACTTAGTCTGGGCTGTGCGAGAAGGTAAAAGACTTGCCAGCTGTCAGGTGACGTCTTGATCTTTGTTGACCTCCTTCAGGGTTGGGAAAATGATGCTGGCTTGAATTAACTTGCGTTATCTCCTGCTCATATCGGCTCTTGTCCTTGATATAATTGTGCAAAACTGGGCGCCTTGCGTCCTGGCGCAAGAAGCAATCAAAAGTAAACCAACAATCCCCGGGAGTATCGGAGGATTTGGGATCAATGATCTAAACCACTCACTCGCTGATTCTGTATTGGTCGTCTATAATCCTGACTTTACTGATAGTGAGTCCCTCGCGAGATATTATGCTGTAAAACGCGGCATACCATCCGAGCAAGTGATCGGGCTTCCCTGTTCTGACGAGGAAGAAATTAGCCGGCAAGACTATGACCGCACGCTCGCCCAACCATTGCGAAAGATTCTCACTGAACGTTCCTGGTGGAGGATTTTGACGCTTGAGACGGGCGAGAAAATCGTTACTACAAACAAAATTCGCTACATTGTACTACTTCGTGGAATCCCCTTAAAAATTCGAAACACAACCAACTATAATGACGACCATCCAAATATTGCGGACCCTCTCGGAAGAACCAATCAGAAGGCGGTTGACTCTGAGTTAGCAACGCTGGGCTATTTCCGACACCAGATATCCGGTCCGCTTAACAATCCTTTTTTTCGCAGCTTTACCGCGATAACCGACTTTGATCCGCGACTGATGCTTGTCGGAAGGCTCGACGCCCCGACTGCAGCTGACGTCCACCGCGTGATTGACGATTCTTTTGCGGCGGAACACTCCGGCCTCTGGGGCTGGACCTATATCGACACACGAGGTACCCAGGATCCGGCCTATCGCCTGGGCGACACTTGGCTGCTGGACATAGCCGACCGCTCGTTCTGGATGGGATATCCCGCCATTGTCGACCGTAAACCTGCACTCTTTCCCCTTGGTTATCCAATGACGAATTCCATCTTTTACTTCGGTTGGTATTCCGAACAGCCCGCAGGAGTTTTTCTGGACCCCAAATTCCGTTTTCAGCCTGGCGCAGTGGCGGTCCACATCCACTCTTTCAGCGCAGCAACCGTACGCCAATCCGGTAAAAACTGGGCCGGACCTTTGATCGAGCATGGCGCCGCCGCCACGATTGGAAATGTCTATGAACCCTACCTTCAATTGACGCCCATGCTGAACGTTTTTCACGATCATTTTATCAATGGTATGACCTTTGCCGAAAGCGCTTACGCCTCCTTGGCCGCAATCTCCTGGATGGCAACAATAGTCGGCGATCCGTTGTACCGTCCGTTCGGTCATGATTTAAACCCCTCGAAATCGCAACTTCCCTGGCAGCACATCCGCGACCTTATAATCAAAGATCGTGGGAATCTATCGATGTTAGTTTCAGAGCTGAATGAGCTCGCACGTAGTTTTCCAATCGCCTTGGAAGTTGCAGGGTTACTGCAAATGCGAGCTAACCAGAATGATGCTGCCTTGCAATCATTTGAACTCGCCGCCAAAGAAGCACGTACACGAACCGATCGGTTTCGTAGTATTCTGAATGAGGCCGATCTATTGCAACGTTTACACAAACAGCAACAACTCTCGGCGCTGATCAAAAAAGCCGCCCGACTTTTTCCAGATACCGTTTCTCAGCAGATTCTCAATTCCTACCTGATTCCTTGAACCAAGCCGCGAGCGCCTCGGATTTCAGGCGCAAGCCATCCTTCAGGTTAAGATCACATGTCAGTGATCCGTCTTTTCGCGTCCACGATTGCCAGCATGCAACCCGATTGCCTGGGATGGCAAGGTTCTGCCGCGCCAAGCCTCTGTCCAGTGCGCGATCCGCAGGGCCGAGTTAATCGAAGGCGTGTTCGAGTCTAACGTGCCGGTGGTGATTCAGCACACCCGACTCGACTCGTGGCAGGCGGAGAATGCGATTATGACGACGATCGCTTATCCGGGAAGCGAATGAAGCCGGCAGACAACCCGCAAACCGCTTATCCTCCGATCCAGCAACATGGTGTCATTGGTGACCGGCGCACTGGCGCATTGGTTGCTGCCAATTGCGCTCTAAATTGGTTTTGCGCAGCGGCAGAGCGGGTCGAAGCCGAACTGGGGCCATTGATGTTTGGGTTAACGACGCCATGACGGGCGTGTTTTCGCCAGTAAAAGAGATGACTGCGGCTGAGTTTAAGCGCGTCACGGAGGTTACTGATCTTGGTTACGTGAACGGCACGTTAGCCGCACTTAAACGGATGCTGCCGCGCGACGAAGGGCACATCATCCAAGTCGGTAGCGCCCTAGCTTACCGTGGTATTCCGTTACAAG
>JAFAXJ010000219.1 GCA_019241095.1 Verrucomicrobiota bacterium
TTGATTTCGCATTCTAAGCAATTCATTTGGCAATTCGCCCCAGTTTCTCATATTCTGTAAATAATCATAATTTCCAGTCATGGCTCGCATTCTTATTATTGATGATGAAGCTGAAATGGTTGAGATCATCTCCAAGCTTTGTCTTACGCGCGGTCATCAGCCGTTTCCACTCAGTGCTCCGGAAAGTGCTCTGGAAGTGCTTAGAAAGATCTTGCCGCAGCTGGTGATTGTAGATGTGAACATGGAGAAGGTGGGCGGCTTTGATATACTGCGGGAATGTTCAGAAAATTTCCCTCTTACCGTTGTGGTGATGATCACTGCGCATGCGTCGGTCGAAACGGCGGTTGAGGCGATGAAGTTGGGAGCTTATGATTACCTGACAAAGCCTTTCAAACTCGAAGAACTTGAGCTTTGCATTCAGCGCGCCTTAAGCTATCAGGCGGCATTGAGAGAAAGCAGTTATGTCAAACGAGAGCTGAGAGAGCGGTACCATTTCGAAAATCTCGTGGGCACAAGCGCCCGCATGCAAGATATTTATAATTTGATCGGAAAAATCGCCGACACCGACATCACCGTCCTGATACAGGGTGAGAGTGGAACGGGCAAGCAGCTTTTGGTCAAAGCTCTGCACTACAGCAGCTCCAGACAACATTATCCGTTAGTGTCGGTCAATTGCAGTGCTATTCCTGAAAGCCTGCTGGACTCTGAGCTGTTCGGGCATATAAAAGGGGCTTTTGCGACAGCTATTACGGACAAAGTTGGATCCTTTGAGGAGGCAAATCACGGAACTTTGTTTATCGACGAGATTGATTCGATGCCGCTCCAGTTGCAGACCAGATTGCTCAAGACACTCCAGGACCGGCATATACGAAAAATTGGGGACTCCAATTTGATCCCGATCAATGTTCGCGTAGTTGCCGCCTCAGATGAACCGCTCAGAGTCAAAGTTAGAAATGGCTCATTTCGCGAAGATCTCTATTATCGGCTCGCGATTGTTCCCATCGAGATACCTCCCCTTCGAGAGCGGTTGGAAGATGTGCCTCTTTTAGTGAATTATTTCATTCAAAAGATTGCGACGCAGACTGGGAACGAGATAAAGAAAGTCGAAACAAAGGCTATGGATCGTCTAAAGCGATACACCTGGCCCGGCAACGTTCGGGAACTGGAGAGCGCACTGGAGCGAGCTTGCGCTCTGAGTGAGGACGGGATTCTTCGATTGGTTGATCTCCCCCCGCAAGTGTTGCAGGAACCGAATGTTTTAGAAGGTTCTGCGGAGTGGCAAATGGGGCAGAATCTTGAGGAATTCGTGAGAAATCTCGAACGGAGATACATCGAGATGACACTGAAGTTCAATCAGGGATCTCGAGAAAAGACTGCCAGCATGCTTGGCATCAGCATTGCGACTCTGTATCGGAAACTGGATTTGAAGCACCACAAGAGCTAAACCGGTTTTCGTCGAAGACGCTTCGACTGGTCAGTCGGTAATTCGGCGGCTTGCAGTTTACATGCCAATCTTCTATGCTAGCCGCTAAACATCTAACTTTCCTACATGGCAGGCCCGGGAATCCACCAAGTACAGAGTTTGTCGATGCAGCAGACGCTTGCGCCTCAGCTGCAGCAAAGTCTACACATTCTCCAGGCGCCCACGCTCGAGCTCCGAAACATCGTTCAACAAGAGTTACAGAGCAATCCCGTTCTCGAGGACGAAATTGGACCCGTGAATTCCGAAGGGCAAGCGTCGGACAACTCAGATTTTGAGGAGGAGTTTGGAAGACTTGTCAAACTTGATGAGGAATGGCGTGATTATATGGCCCAGAGCGTCGGCTACGCATCACGAAATCCGGAAGACGAAGAACGACGACAATTTTTCTTAGATTCGATCGCTGGCCAGGAAACGTTACAGCAGCACCTGCTCGAGCAGTTAAATACGGCTGACGTTTCGGGATTGGGTCGTCATGCGGCCGAGCTGATAATCGGTAATTTGGACGATGCCGGTTTTGTCCAAGGCTCCCTCGAGGATCTTTCTTCGGGCAATAATATCCCGTTGGAAGAGATGCAAAAAGCGCTTTTGTTGGTTCAGACCTTTCATCCTGTCGGGGTCGCCGCCCGAGACTTGAAGGAATGTGTTCTGATCCAGCTCAGGCGCGTTGGTAAAGAGGGCAGTCTGGAATACCGGGTTGTCGATCAATCCTTGGAAGATCTGGGCAAAAAAAAGTTCCCTGAGATCGCCCGAAAATTGGGTGTCACCGTCGAGCAAGTTCAAAAAGCGGCGGATTTCATTTCTACGTTGGATCCTAAACCGGGCCAAATCTTCGCTCCCGATCCGAACTCTTACGTGCTGCCGGACGTAACGGTGGAGCGAGTGGGTG
>JAFAXJ010000291.1 GCA_019241095.1 Verrucomicrobiota bacterium
AAGAAGCGCATATTGAATTGACCATCTACTATGCGGATCGCGAACCAGTTGGTCCATATAGGCTGAGCGTCGGTGCGGCGCACAAAACATTTTCGTTTCAATAACATCGATGACCCGCAACCGGTTCCGTTCGGGACGAGTTAATCGACGGCAACTTTCAAGCCGCCGCTCGCGGCAATGATCTCGGTCTGGATTGTCGCCCCGCAACGATTGAACCGGAGCCCGGCGGTGCCGTCAGCAACGCGAATATTGTATAGCGTAAGCTGATCCACCCCGTCGGGCAGCAGCGGCCGGTGTAAGTTCAGGCGATTGGCGAAACCATCGGCGTTCAGGCCGGCGGAACAGGCTGTGCTTTTCTTGGCAGGCGGCTCTTAAGCCAGTCAAACTGCGGGGTGTTCATCGCAGGCATCTGCACCATCGTGACGCGAACGTTGCTCTTGTCGTGAATAAGTTCGCAGCGCAACGAATCCATGAAGCCTTGAATGGCATGCTTGCTTGCGCAATAAGCCGCTTGTAACCCGTTTGCCAAAGATCGCCTGATTCCGGGGCCGGTCAATCATCAGGCGTACTGCGGCGACATACTCAATTTACGCTGCGTACTCCTTAGCGTCGGATCGCTTGAACTCCAGGCCGAGGCCATGCCGCGAGCGGTCGGGAGCGAGCCGGCCATTAACTGGCGGCAACGCGCCATCAAAAAACATTCCCTCGATGCGCGCATGGTCATAAAAGTACTCACCTACCCAGAAAGCCGTCACCGCACACGCGGCAGCAGCATGCAGTGCAGGGGCGCAATGAAAAGAAAAGGGCAGATTGAAAGCTTCGCACAACGTGCCCGCTTGCAAGAAGCCGCTAAGCCCGCCGCAACGTGTGCCGTCGGCCTGAAGTACGTCGACGGCGTTCGCTTCGAGCATTCGACGGAAATAGTATCTGTCATAACCATACTCTCCGGCAGCAATATTCATATCTGCCGGGGCGCGGTCACGCAATAGACGCAAACCGTCCAGATCGTCTGAGGAAACGGGCTCTTCGAACCAACGCACATCAAGGTCGGCAAATTTTCTCGCCTGCGCGAGCGCCTGCTTGCGCGAGTAAGCACCATTCGCATCCACGAAAAGATGCACGTCCGGTCCAATCGCCTCTCGCGCCGCGCGCACGCGTCCAAGGTCGGCTGATGGTTCGCTACCTATTTTCATCTTTACCATATTGAATCCCTCGGCAGCCCAGCCGCCAAGCTGTTCCTGAAGTTTTTCGACGGAATATGAGGTAAACCCACCGCTGCCGTAAATCTGCGCACTGTCTCGAACCGCGCCGAGCAAATCGAGCATCGAAATCTCAAGAAGCTTCGCTTTCAAATCCCACAGCGCACTGTCGACAGCCGAGATCGCCATCGAAACAATTCCGGGCCGGCCAAGATTGCGGATTTTGTGGAGCATAGATGCGTGAGCTCCCGGGATATCCAAAGCATTTCTCCCTTTAATTACGTCAGCGAGCATCGATTCCACCAACTTGCCCGTTGCGACATCCGCATACGAGTAGCCCAAACCGGTCTTTCCGCCTGCGCTCACTTCCACAAGCACCAAAGTCGTTTTTTGCCAAGCAATCGTGCCGTCGGACTCCGGAGACTCTGTGGGAATCTCGTAGGCAGAAACCTGGATTTTGTCGATCCGTTCCGGGTTGCTCATTGCATTGGTATACTTTCGCTCCTGTTCTGCTTAGTGCGTTTCTGAACGGCTCCCCGGTTCCCATCAGTCTCGGAAGTCTCACCAGTCCTATAAACCGGAATGCATGCGAGCTTCACCTTGATGATGAACTGCTAACAAATCAAAAACTAGTTGGCTCTTTATAATCATCAAACGTCCACCAGAGGTCTAAAAGGCGAACCCTAAGGCCATGAAAAAACCCCTGTTTACTACTGCCTTTCTTTATGCCGCCTCGATCGGCATCTGTAGCGCGGCGGTTTCCGCTCCCAATGAGAATGCGAATCCAACCCCAGGCGCCGCGCTCGCCACTCCCAACAACAACGCGAATGCAACCCCTGGCGCCGCGCTTGGTGCGACCAATAACAATGCCAATCCAACTCCTAGCGCTTCGCCATCGCCAGTAACCCCGTACACCGGGTTTTTGCTCGGCTCGAAGATCATCGGTAGTCACATTAACAATCTGCAAAACGACGATATCGGCACGATTGATGATCTGATAGTTAATCCCGATACCGGGCGCGTCCGGTTTGCCGTATTGAGCGTTGGCGGTTTCCTTGGCGTAGGAAATGATAAGATAATCGTGCCCTGGCAGGCAGTCGGATTGCAGAAAAACAGGCCTGGCGAAGCTCCCAGTTATGTGATCGATGTCAGCAAAGATAAACTCCAGAAGGCGCCAAAATTCGATGCCAACAAGCTGACCGACCTGTTCGCCAAGACTACAGCTCAACCGATTTTCGATTACTTTACCATCACCTACTTCGAGGACGTGCCGGCGCCTGGCCAAGCCCAGGCACAACCGATGGGTAAAACTCCCTCGCCAACGCCCGGGCAGGCTGCAACGCCAGCAGTCGGGCTATCTGCCCCGACGCCTGTGACTTCACCGACGCCAGGGGAAGCCGCCTCGCCATCGCCCACGGCTCAATAGCTGACAGTATTGGGAAGGGTAGCCGTTATCCGATAGCTTTGGCGTGATCCTGAGCAAACGGGACCGATTAGCCGGTCCCGTTCGCGGCAAGCTCTCTTCCTGCTCTGCCATAAATCGATAGAACGGCGTATCAACTTTACTGGATCTCGCCGTGGCCGCCCATCAAACAGGCAACGTTGTCAACCAAAGAACTCCAAACCATCGCCGCGACCCGATTTGTGTTCGGCATTGGTCTTGCATTGCTCTTCAGCCATTGTCTCAGCAGGAGCCAGCGCCGCTGGGTTGGCTGGACGCTCACGATTCTCGGCGCGATAAGTACGCCTCCGCTCATTTATGACGTCTACGCAAGTCGTGCTCACTGCTGAATTGCAGGGCCTGTAACAGTCACCCAGCTTTAAGTAGGCCTCGACTAAATTCATTCTAAAAGGTGTAAGCGGCGCTAAAGCAATGCTCGAATGAAGCAACATCGCCCCGCAGAGCTCAAAGGGGCGCTTTGCTGCTCAGCATCAGCATGCCAGTATACAACCAACGTGTTCTTGACTTATAACTGATTATATTTAGGTTATTTGATCCTGCTTGCATCATAGTATCCTTAGCACCAAAGCTTTTACTTCTGACACTCCATCGTCACTCAATCTAAAGATGTCCGCACATTGCTTGCCCATTGCCACGGCGCTTTCGATCTATCAACGAGCTTGCATGGCGGACAGAGCACTCCTCCGGGAAACGGGCAAAGAGCTCACTGAGAAATGGACTGAACTGGAATGGCAAACCCTGTGGTACTCGGGAGCGTTCGGGACTTTATTTCGATCGACGAGGGGCGCCGCAATCGAAATTGTGCAGCTGGGTTTTTGGAACCGGGAACCCGGTCCTGATTTCGTGCATGCCTCTATTCGGGTCGACGGTCAATCGATCCAAAGCGGCGACATAGAATTCGATATGCATGTTGCCGATTGGGAAAGCCATGGTCATTCCCAAAACAGTGATTTTGATCAGGTCATTTTGCATCTCTTTCTTCACCGTTCAGGTGCTGAGCGGTTCACGCGAACTTCCAGAAATCGTGAAGTGATCCAGGTGCATCTTCAAAAAGAAGTTGAACTCTTTAATGCCCCTTCAGGAAAGGTTGCTCTTGGGCGATGCGCCAAGCCTCTTCAAGAACTGGATCCATCAACGACGGACGTGTTGATTGAGGCTGCGGCCCAGATCCGCATTACTCGCAAGGCGGACCAGTTCCGCCGGGCGGTCTCAGTTCATGGTATGGACGAGGCCCTGTTTCAAGCCTTCGCGGTCGCTCTTGGTTACAAGCTGAATAAGCTTCCATTTTTGCTGCTGGCTCAGCGCGCTAGACTCCGGTTTCTGCGTGATCAGGGTTTGGCCGCTGAAGCGATTCTGTTTGGGTTGGCAGGTTTTCTCGGAAAACAGATACCTGGCAGTGAGCCGAACCGTGAATATTTAGCGCAGCTTTGGCAACATTGGTGGCGTCGCCATCAGGAACTGAATGAACTCGTCATCAGTCCCAAGCAATGGCGATTTGGTATGACTCGTCCCAACAATCACCCGCATCGCAGGCTTGGTGCATTAGCGGAACTGGTTCGAAGGTGGAAAGAGTTACGCCTGCTGAAACCATCTTTAGTTGACGTTGGAGACTGGCTTAAAGGTATCTCCCATCCTTTTTGGGATTATCATTTTAGTCTGAACTCCAACAGGACGGAAAAGTCTGTCGTCCTTATCGGTCAAACTCGGATTAACGAGATCCTAGCCAACGTGATTTTTCCGATGCTAACATTAAATCATAAAAATGACTGGGAAACTTTTAAACAGATTCCCGCGGAACTCGGAAATAGAAACCTAGCACTGGTTTGTCAACGGCTATTCGGTAGCACAGAGAGAGAGCAGCAGCACACAAAATATCTTTACCAGCAACAGGGACTGTTGCAGATTTTCGAAGATTTTTGCTTAAGTGACCTTACTAACTGCGAAAACTGTAAATTCCCTTCCATGGCGCAAGAACTGAAGAAAACTTTGCGCTAGCTGCAACCTTGAGAAGTGCCGCATTCAGTGCATATGCCGCATGCTCCAGCTCGAATCACTTTTGTACTCCCACAATTGGAACAACTAATCCCCATGTACATGCTGCCCAACGCGACGCGCACTCGTTCTGCGTGGGTTGCACCGTGCCCATTGCCATTCGGAAAACCTTCGGAACTCGAGCGGCTTGTGATTATGTCGATAATTTCTTTCTCAGCAGTACGGGGTAATTCGGCAACCGGTCTGTTGATCGACTTTTTCTCAATATCCGGAATCTCTCGCATAGGCAGATCCGGCTGCGATCGACTAGGAGCTATTGCTTCCTTATATCCTTTGATAAACTGGCATCCTAACCAACGAAACACATAATCCGTAATGCTCGTTGCATTCCTGATATCTGGATTTTTCGTAAATCCGCTCGGTTCAAATCTTTGATAAGCGAACTTCTTTACCAGACTTTCTAAAGGGACACCATATTGTAAAGCGATTGAGGTCAGAGTAGCGACTGTATCCATCAGTCCTCCGATCGTACTACCTTCTTTCGCCATCTGTATAAAAAGCTCTCCAGGTTGTCCGCTTTCGTAAAGCCCCACGGTTATATACCCCTCATGGCCTGCAATTTCGAACTTATGTGTAAGCGACACCCTGGTGTCGGGCATGCGCCTTCGTAAAGGCTGTGTGGCTTCATGCCGCAAAACATCTAACTCCCTTTCTAGACTAGTTACCCGGGTCCTTAGATTATCATTTTCTACTTCAATGACATCTTCGGTCCCCATATCCTTTGTCTTACGCGTATTGAGCGGCGCGGAACGCTTCGAGCCGTCACGATAGATTGCTATTGCCTTTAATCCCAATCGCCACCCTTCTACATAGGTATCCATGATTTCCTCAACTGTCGCTGCGTTAGGCAAATTGACAGTTTTGGAGATAGCCCCACTTAAGAACGGCTGGCACGCTGCCATCATTCGAAGATGACCAAGGTAGTGAAGACTACGACGTCCTTTAAACGGCTTAAACGCGCAATCAAAAACGGGTAAATGCTCAGCATCCAGCCCGCTTTGGATAACAACGTTTGTATCCGACACAACAACATCTTCGATAGTGTCATGTTCATTGATATGCGCCAATATCGAAACAATCTGTTCTCCGGAATAGCCAAGCTTCTCAAGAGCGGGCCGAACTGTCTGATTCACTATCTTCAACATTCCGCCGCCAGCCAGCAACTTGTATTTGACTAACGCTATATCTGGTTCAATGCCGGTAGTATCGCAATCCATCAAAAAGCCGATTGTACCTGTTGGCGCCAGTACCGTGACTTGGGCATTGCGATAACCATATTTTTCTCCGAAACCAAAAGTTTGTTTCCACACCTGGATGGCCTCTTGTTTCAGGTACTCAAATTCAGCAACAGGTTGAATGTCCTCGCACGATTGCTGATGTAATCGAATCACTTCGCGCATCGATTCGATATTGTCTTTATCGACAGTTTTGCTGAAGCCGGTCGCTCTTGCGTCTTTGTAGCCCGGAAAAGGCCCAAGTTCTTGAGCGATGCGCGCGCTTTGAGCGTAGGCTTCACCCGTCATCACAGAAGTGATTGCGCCAGCTAACGCCCGCGCTTCATCTGAATCATAGCCAAGCCCATAACTCATGATGAGGGCGCCTAAATTGGCAAAGCCAAGCCCAAGTGTACGAAAGATGTGGCTGTTTTCAGCAATCTCCTTAGTCGGATAACTAGCGTTATCGACCACGATTTCCTGTGCAGTAACAAAAATCTGGACCGCGGCCTTGAAGCGCTGCAAATCGAATGTCCCGTCTGCCTTCTTGAATTTCAGCAAATTCAGGGAAGCTAGATTGCAGGCCGTATTGTCGAGAAACAGGTATTCCGAACAAGGATTGGTTGCGTTTTGCCGACCAGTGCCTTTACAAGTGTGCCATTTGTGGATTGTCGAGTCGAATTGCATGCCCGGATCTCCACAGATGTAGGTTCCTTCAGCAATCTTCCGCAAAAGTGAGCGCGCCTGTTTCTTCTCGCAAGGCTCTCCAGATAATACTTTTCGCGTCCACCATTCCTTGTCCTCGATAGCAGCCTGCATGAAATCATCACTTGCTCGAATCGAGAGATTTTCATTCTGGTACATAATCGAGCCATACGCCTCTCCGTTGTAGCTGCCATCGTATCCTTGCTCAATCAGGGCCCATGCTTTCTTCTCCTCCTTCGCTTTCGCGTCGATAAACTCCTCAATGTCCGGGTGCCAATCTTTGAGGGTATTCATTTTGGCTGCTCGCCTTGTCTTACCCCCACTTTTCACCACATTTGCAACTTGGTCGTAAACTTTGAGAAAAGACAAGGGTCCGCTCGGACGGCCGCCCCCACTCAACTTCTCTCGCGTACTCCGTAGCGTTGATAAATCAGTACCGGTTCCACTCCCATATTTAAACAGCATGGCCTCGCTTGTGGCCAAGCGCATGATATCCTCCATCGTGTCGTCTACGGATTGAATAAAGCAGGCCGAAGCTTGCGGGTACTCGTATTGAGAAGGGGCGCGCTCGGCTTCGCCTTTCTGGCGATTGAAATAGTAATTTCCCTGGCCGCCACCTTTGCCTACCCCGTACTCATGGTACAGGCCTACATTGAACCATGCAGGACTATTGAAAGCGCCATACTGGTTTAGGCATAGCCAACTCAGATCCTGATAAAAAACTTCTGCAGAACTCTTGTCAGCAAAGTAGCCGTCCTTAAGTCCCCAGCCGGTGATCGTTCGCGTCACTCGATGAACCAATTGCCGCACCGAACTTTCTCTGCCGCCGCGATAAGGATCAGTCCCATTTGCTATATCGCCGTAGAAATATTTTGAGACGGCTATTTTGGTTGCCAAGGCTGACCAGGCTTTGGGTACTTCGACATTTTCCTGACGGAAAATCACCTTGCCGCTGTCCTCGGTAATTTCCGCCGTGCGGAGCTCCCATTCGATTTCGTCAAACGGGGAAATCTCCGCTTGGCTGAAATGCCGCTCCACCTTGATCCCCCGCTTTGCTCGCGCCTCTTCGCCTTTACGCACTCCAGGCTGACGCATTTCGAGATTTCGGATACCTGTCTTCAATTTAATCATCTGACAGCCTTGGTAACAAATGGTGAATAAATGCTTACTTGGTTGATGATATGCTGTGTTTATCCTGTCTTTAGACCCTAGTAACTACGCTATATAGCACAGGTGTGCTCGATTAAACACCAGATCTTGTGTGTCCATCAAGATAAAAGCGAAATTTTGATAGAAAAGTCGGCCTTTACGCTCGAGGGCCCGTGCTCATCTCGTCCTCATGTTCGTCGTCCTCGTACCTGAATGTGACCATCTCCATCTTGAACCGATGCAACCAGCGGTGAATGCTGGCCGCGGTTATATATCGCTGATAGAATCGGGTCACCCGAAATTGCTAGCTCTGCGGCTAGGATCGGCGTCCCTGTTCCAAAACGAGCAGCGAAGCGGGTAGCGGGACCTGCTTTCCAGCAATGTCGAATCCCCGTCCATCCCTCCATTCCATCTTCGCTAAGCCCTGCCCTGTTTTACTCCGCTTTCCGGCTGTTCTGACGCGACATGGCGCTCGAGCCCCTGAGTACCTGAGATTCTAGCCGACCGATTTACTGGTGGGTTTTGCGGGGATCAAACCATCGTCCCTTCAGGGACAATTGATCTGAACGCCCATCCTTGTTCGGTGTCCCCACGCCTTTGTCCGTCTCTGAAGCTAAAGCCACGATACCCAATTTTCGGCTGAAAATTCCGCAGTGAACTGCTGCGTTACAATCCCGCGCGCTCTCAATGAACCGCTACCGATTCAGGCCGGACGGCATTTTTGGCCAAGAGCTTTTCTGCATCCAACTCTTCTTTCAGCCCTTGGGTGATAGGCTTATCGATAATTGAAACTTCCGTTCCCACCTGGACCCAATTGAAAACTTCTATCACGTCTGAAGATCGCATCCGAACGCAACCAAAGCTTGCTTTCCGCCCTAAAAAGTCTTCCTGAGGTGTGCCGTGAATATAAATACAACGGTGAAAAGCATTGTGATTCGCCTCTTCTGAGCCGCGCAACCAAATGATCCGGCTTACGATGGGATCTCGACCAGGAGCGTTTGCAGAAAGGATCTCTCCGGTAAACTGCCGTTTACGAAAAACTCCTCCCGCCGGTGCTAGAGCCCCTATCTTGGTAGCTACTGCCAGGCGGCCAAGGGGCGTTCTACAACTCCCCAAGCTATCACCCTCTCCATACCGTGAGGTTGATATCTTATATACGCGCGACACTTTGTTATTAACTACTACCGCCAGCTTCTGTTCAGAAATGCTAACTAGAACTCGGGTTGCAGGGACGAATGTGGCCGGGGTTGGTTGAACTATGTTCGGCGTCGGAGAAGGCGACGGACTCTGAGCCATTCCAAGCGATTCCAGAGCGAAAACCGATAAAAAGGCGGCGACTATTCTCTGTTTCATCCTATGCGGCTAGAACATCCCAATCATTACCCTGAGAGCGCGATACACGCTGCCAGATAGAACTCAAAGCAACATACGCAAACCCGATTTGAAACAACATAAGAAACGGAAGTGACAGATATTCAGAATTTTGGAAAGCATGAAATACAATGTAAGAAAAATATCCAGCAAAGATTAGTTCTACCAATGGAATGACCGTTCCAAGTGCTGCATATCGACTCTGTTTCCAGGAATGGCGACTATCTATGCTGCCATGTTTGGGTGTGCGGTAAAAATCCGAGTCGCGATTGAAAAGTGCCTCCAGCACTGCACGTGCGTTGTTGATCGATAACCCTATTCCTAACGCAAGCACAAAAGGGAAAAAGCAAATCTCCCGTTTCCAAATGCGCGGGTACAGCTCCCGCTGAGCGAGAAGATAAAAAACAGCGACTGAGAAGGTAGTTGCCGCAAAGATTGGTACTTCCAGCAAGAAAATCCGCGTCCAGTTAGTAAAGCCGCCGTGGGGGCTTGAGGCAGGTTGAACGAGAATACATAGGAATGCCAAAAGGAGGTAAGCGAAATTAGAACTCAAGTGAGCCGTTGCCTCCAATTTGATAAAAATGGGTAATCTGCTTTTCCATATTCGCGGCAAGACCTTCTTACAGGTTTGTATAGATCCTTTTGTCCACCGGTGCTGTTGCGATTTGAAGCCATCCATGTCGATCGGAAGCTCCGCCGGGGTCACAATTTCCGGTAGAAAAACAAATCGCCAGCCGCGCAACTGTGCCCGATAACTCAGATCCAGATCTTCGGTAAGGGTATCGTGTTGCCAACCGCCCGCTTCCTGTATGCAGCTTTTTCGCCACAGGCCAGCAGTTCCGTTGAAATTGAAAAAGCGTCCGGTTCGGCTTCTTGCAGTTTGCTCAAGAAGGAGATGACCATCCAATAAAATCGCCTGAGCCCGCGTCAACCAGGAAAATGATCGATTGATATGTCCCCATCGAGTTTGAATCATCCCGACCCGGGCGTCGGTAAAATGATTGATCGATTCACGAAGAATGTTTGGCGGAGGAACGAAATCCGCATCTAGAATAAAGAAAAATTCACCTTTGGCTTTCTGGAATCCGAAATCAAGCGCTCCAGCTTTGAATCCAACCCTATCCAATCGCTTTAGAACAGTCGCATCGAACCCGTGGGAGCGTAGTTTCGCTACTTCAGCCTGGCTCAACTGGCTCGTTTCATCGGTTGAATCGTCCAGAACCTGAATTT
>JAFAXJ010000323.1 GCA_019241095.1 Verrucomicrobiota bacterium
TGCCGGAAGGTTGAACAGCAGGAACAACCAAGAAACTGGATCGGTTGGTGAAATGAACGTTTCTTTGACTGACATTTTTGGCCTCTTTTGTCCCAGCAATGTAACACTTGTATCATACGAGCTGCATCTCATTTAGGATTATTCTCCTCGGAATGGAGCCTCTATAGTACAGGCGCCAAGCACCAAAGGCTCCGTAGAAAGCGTCTTGCACATCCTGAAGACAGAGTAAGGGACTATTGTCCACTAGCTTGCAAACCGTCGCGCGGGAAAGGGGGGAATGGCCGTTTCCCAAAGAATCCAAAGATTCCTCTTGTCGACGCTAATTATTGATATATGTATTACGTGAATAGTAGATGTCTTACCAAGGCAGTGGAGTTTGATACATAGATTAGCGAATCAGAAAGAACCGCCAAAAATTTGCAGCGTACCATATGAAAAAAGAAAGAAATAACGGCCGTAAGGCATCAATGATGATGGTCCCTCCGGCAAATACAGAGCTAGACTCTCGTGCGAGTCATGAAGTCGGACGACGCTCCTTTTTGAAGGGCTTAGGCGTGGTCGGCGCAACGTTACTGCCTGCAAGCGCAGTATTGAGGGCAACTGGCGAGCCGGCGCGCGGCGATCAAAGTGGCAGGCTGACGAGAGGAGATGCTGCAATTCTGCGTTTCCTGGGCGCGGCTGAAATCTTAGAAAGCGATTTGTGGACACAGTACTGGGAACTCGGAGGAGTTCAGGATAACGAATTTGCATCGGCTACCGGGGGCAACCCGTTTTACACGGACGCCCTAACCATTCTTGATGCGGATATGCCGCAATATATTCACGACAATACCGATGATGAGCTCAGTCACGCGGCGTTCATACGCGCTTATCTGGCTGCAAAAGGCGCATCGACCGCCGAGCTTGATCTATTGGATGGCGCTCATTTTCGCACCATCCCGGGCAGTACGGCACAAGGCTCCTCAGGAAAAAACCGTCTCACAAACCTTACGCAGCTCAACGTGGACACCAGTTTCTGGGCCCGGTACCGCAGCGACGCGAACAACCCCGATCTCGATCCCGATTTTGTTTTTGCTCAAGCAGTTAATCCGCCCGGAGGAATCAAGAATCGGACTGCGATCCCCAGAAATGATGCGGACACGATCGGCGGCGCGATTGGCAACGAAACCAATCACCTCAAAGCGATCGCCTTTACGGCCGGATTTCACTTTGCCTTTATTGAGCAAGGGGGTAGTAGTCTTTATCCGTCCCTGGCTCAAAGGGTAAGCGATCCCGAGGTTTTGCGCATCCTGCTCAGTATCGGCCCGACAGAGACGTCGCATTTCCAGACTTGGCATGACAAAGCGGGCAACGCAACTCCGTTGACAGATGTGGATCCAGTCACCGGCTCCTTGGTGACCTTTGGAGATCTTAGTACAAATCAGCCGGAATCCTTACAGGCAAACCTGATTATGCCTGAACCGTGCCCTTTCCTCAGTCGAAATTTCCAATCTGTTCGATTATTCGTCCAACGGAAACCAAAGGGGCCGCAAGGGGAGCTATAATGGCTCTGACCGCTGACGGCCTTTTCAACGGCCAAACGCCAGAGTTTTTCAAACTTCTTACTGACCTTGCAGCGGACGCGGACGCGGCGCGCAGGAATGAGGACTAGCCGAATCGTAATTGGGCTTTAGCTCATTCTGGGATGACAAGGAAGCTTTGTTCTCTTTATTCCGGCAGTTCGAGACCTAACAGGATGAAAACTCAGTGTCCTCGAAATAAATCAGGTCATATGGTAACCTGTGGCGAGAAGGAAAGCCTATCGCTGAGGATGCGCACTTATTTTAACGACCGGTGACTGGCTGATCTTCAAACTATACCACCCTCAAAATTCATGGTCCTGGGGCTGTTCAGGAATGAAGTTGCGCAACAGAGGTCATTCCGACGCGTTTCAAAAGTTCCTTCGTTCGTTCCGGGGTCGCGCGCGATTTGACGCCGGCCGGGGGGAAGAGTCCGTGCTTCCGCCGGAACTCCTGTCTCAGTAATCACGCGTTCGAACCCGCCAGGGAGATAAAAGTTCAAGAGCTTTGCTTTATGGCTGGTGACCTTGAAGCTATGGACGTACCGCGCGGGTATGTACGCTAAGGAGCCCGCCTTGACGACGGTTCTTTCCGGACCGACGGCAAGCGCGATTTCCCCTTCGAGAATATACAGCGCCTCGTCTTGCTCATGGGTGTGCGGAGGCGGTCCAGAGTTCATCGAGCACAGCTCCTCGATCAACGAATACGATCCGCCCGTTTGCTCGGAAGTTGCCAGGATTGTCCATAGAATGTCCTCGGACCAATAGGCCAAAGCATTTTTTACCTCGACCCCATAAGGCAGCACGGATTGATCTGGCTCGGCTTTGTGGCCCTGCTTTCTTTGGTAGGTGGGTCAACAAAGGGGAGGCCTCCCAGCACCTCGATCTGACCGAACTCACGGGAGCACTCCTCGACCATCCAGCGGGGCGGCATCGGCGTGGAACCCGGCTCGGGAGGTTTCCG
>JAFAXJ010000426.1 GCA_019241095.1 Verrucomicrobiota bacterium
TATGAAAAGCGCCGAATGGCACTTCCATTAATTTGTGCTTCATTGAGTGTCAACTGCCTTCATTTTGCGCCTAATTACTTCTAATCGCGGTTTGTCGTGGGTGCATTGAGACTCTGATTCTGCATCGCAATACTTACTGCAGGGCGAAAAGGGTTAAGCAGGGCACGACCAGCTTTCTAAACCACATTCTGCACGCTTCAGATATCGGTACCGATTACCGCAGCGGCGTGATAAACCGCTTGAGCCTGAGGAGAGTTTTAGGTTCGCCGCTAACACCTATGTGATTCCGCAATCCGCCTCTAACTTAACGCCTCACAGCTGAGATTCGATGGCCGCCTTATCTATAACCGACCATACGCGCCAAATCTTCTCATTTTGAAATTCGTAGAACACATTCTCTTTAAAGGAAACTCTCTTTCCGTTTACATCGAGGCCGAGAAATCTCCCCTTTGGCGAACAGTCGAAGGCTAGCCGGCTCGCTATATAAGGCGGATCGGAAATCAACAGTTGAATGTCGAAATGAAGTTCCTGGATTTCAGAAAAGTCTTTCTCCAGCATCTTGCGATAACCTGCTAACCCGATCCGCTGATCGTTGCGCCACACTTCTTGGTGAACGAACCGTTCAAGCTTCGGCCAGTCCTGCTTATTAAGGCAGGCGATGTAGTCTCGGTAAATGCCGGACAGGTCTGTTTTGATCATGGCTTTTGCTGATATTAGAAATGGTGCCGACCGGCGGCTTTTTATCGACGCTGCTTCAGGCTCGGTCGGGAACGCGAGGATAGGTTAACTTATGTTTCGACAGGAGGTAACGCGAACGCTTTTTACCAGACCAAAGACCTCAGAGGTTGAAGAAGTGGCTGAAGTCGATTAGGACGCATGACATTTCGAAGCCATTGAATAGCCTAACCCTGGCCGAACAAGCCCATGCGTGGGTTACATCCGGAGCTGAGGCACCGGATCCGCCGTTCGGCAATTCCATATCGCCGGACAGCAAAAGCTCAGCGGGTAGGAAAGGGTCGCGAACGAGAATTGGGCGAAGCGACGAGCGGAGAACACCGTGCTTGGAAAGGGATAGGGCAAGCGCGCGGAACGATCTCAAGGCGGTTTCGCATCACGGCGAGCAGTTTGGGTTAGTAATATTTCCCGAAAAGTCGGCGTACTTTATTTACTTACAAACAATGCAGTTTAACACAATACATATACACCAAGAGTATAGTTAATCATAGTATGCTAACGGGATCGTCAGATGACAACTGGGCACTGGAACAAGAGCGGTGGTTGCGATGCACCCCTTCAAATCCTTTTTTCCGCGGAATAGTTTGATTTGTCCGCTAATTGGTCGAATGACACATCAACCCTTGGTCTTACAACAGGCCTGGGATCTAAATGGTGCGCCAGGGTGGAATTAATTTCGCGCGTGTGCTGGGCAAATTTGTTCTTGACCCTTGGAAGCGCCTCCGGCCGATACCCTCAAAGGCAAGCGCGATCGGGCCATCCTGGCGACCTTTCTGCCCATGGGCTCAGGTGCGAGGAATTGTGCGGCTTGCGAGTACGCGATCTCCAGACCCGCCAGGGCGTGATCCACTGCGGTTTTTGGGAAGGCTCCAAGGTCCGCTATGTGCCCGCCCGTCCGCTGGCCCTGCAGTGGATCGACTATTACCTGGAAGATATAGGCCACTCGGGCGAGGGGGCGATGAGACGCTCTTCCGGCCGCTCAAAAATTCGGCAGGGCAGGTGAACACGGACCGGCCGCTCACCCGCGTAAAGTTCCGCAGAGATTTGCGTGATGTCTTTCGTATCGTACCAGAAAGCCCTACGGCGAATCCGAAGTTGGTAAGATCCTTGCAGGAAGGAGCAGTTTACTCTATTCTCGGCTCCCGGAAAGCTGGCAGCTTCTACCCATGAGAGGCCAACTAGCTAGCCCAATCAAATCTAAGTCACGATTTCAAAGGAGTCGATCAATGAACCGAAGAGAAGCCATCATCGGTGGCGTGGCCGGCATTACGGCAGCAGTCGCTGTCACGCCTACGGCGGATGCGCAAGCGTCCGAAGAGTCCAATCCGGATTTAGATCAGATTCGCGCGCTGTTGCGGGCGCACGATGAAGCCTTTACCAACCAGGACCTAAACGGGGTCATGGCATGCTTGACCGAAAAAGCCGCGATCATGGGCACCGGTCCAGGAGAAATCTGGTCCGGGCCGGACGAGATCAAGGTCGCCTATGAGCATTTCTTCGAGGGTTTTGATAAGGGAGAACAGAAATTCGAATATCAGTTCAGGATCGGTGGGGTTACATCAGACATGGGCTGGCTGATGGCGGCCGGAAATGTAACGGGGAAGAAGGACGGAAAAGAATTCGCCTTTCCCCTCAATCTCTCCCTGACCGTTGCGAAAAAAGATGGTAAGTGGCTGATTGCCGCCATGCACTTTTCAACGTTGACAGGCGGTGCGACGCCGGAAACCAAAGATGCGCAATAATCAGCCATCGACTTTCTTGCTATGAATGAGGAAATATCTAATGAGGAGCAAGGCATTGCGGAAGGAGAGGACCTATTGGCCCGTCGCCTATTTCTCCAGAGCATGGGGAAGTGGTCCGGCGCGGCAATTGCGGCGGCGCTATTTGGGGGCGCTTGGCTTGCGTTTGCGCCCAAGGCCAACGCCGGCGCGTGGGTCAATCGTCGGGGCGGTTACGGCGCTGGATGGGTGAACCGAGGCGGTGGTGGCGGCGGCGGTAGGTGGATAAACGGAGGCGGCGGCGGTGGGGGATGGATCAACCGGCGGGGATATGGGGGCGGAGGTGCATGGGTCAATCACTGGTAGGTGAGACTCTGCTGGACACATTTACCTGCTGCGGCGAAGCTCGTTCACCGGATCCACGCCGAACCGTTCAATCTGATAGGGACGTTGATATTCCTTGCTGCAATCGTTCACACATTCCTTGCTTCCAAATTCATCTCGTCGCTCACCGCCTTGAGCATCAATATCATGTGCTGAAGGAACAGGAGCAGGACACATCCGACAATGAGGAGCTTTTTCGGATGTGGGATCGCCTACAGTTTCGTGCGCAGTTGTTTCACTTCCTCGGAGAGGTTGAAGCCGTATTTGGAATTTGGCTAATACCTCTGGGCATCGCAATTCTGGTCATGAAGGGTTGGAGTACACTCACCAGTTATGCCGCGGCAATAGATTCTGCCGAACCGATTTTCGTAGTAGTGGTTATGTCGATGGCGAGTTCCCGGCCGGTCTTGGCGTTCGCCGAGGCTTGCCTCGCCAAGGTAGCAACTTGGGGAGATCAACAAGAGCGGCTTGGTGCCTGGCGATTCTCACGGTGGGGCCCTGCTGGGATCTTTTATCACGGAACCCGCGGCCATGACGATCTCTGCGCTCCTGCTTCGACAGAAGTTTTATGACTTGAACCCTAGTTCCCAGCCTCGCTATGCGACCTTGGCTCTTTTATTCGTGAATATCTCGGTCGGCGGAACACCAGCCTCGTGCGCATGCTCCTTGTCATCGAAAAGCAATTGCGGATTTATCGCCAAAGAATCGAGGAACTTTTTTCGCAGCATCCCGATCACCATCTGTTTGGTTCCCTACCAGGAGCCGGGCCCAAGATCGCACCACGCTTACTGGCCGAAATTGGCGACGATCGTCAGCGCTTCGAAGGAAATGT
>JAFAXJ010000071.1 GCA_019241095.1 Verrucomicrobiota bacterium
ATCTGGTAAACAGACCGATCACGATCGAGTTGACGATATCGATAAAAAAAGCCGAAACCAAAGGCAGGATGATAAAAGCTGTACGCTCGATTCCATGCGTCTTCGTGACCGCAGTCATATTAGCGATGGCCGTCGGGGTGGCTCCAAGGGTGATACCGCTAAATCCCGCGGCGATTACCGCCGCCAGGTAGTTTCGACCCATAGCTGGAAAGACGATGAAGATGATGTAGGCGACCACGGCCAGTGTTTGCACTGCTAACACTACGGCGAGCGCTAAGCCTAACCCGCCTAGTGTCCAGAGCTGCATGCTCATCAGTGACATGGCGAGGAAAACATTAAGCGAAAAATCGGAGATAAGCGCCAACGAAAGACTGCGTGACGGCCAGCGTAACCGGGGCAGCAAAGATGGAACAATGTTTGTGAGCGCGATCGCAACAAGCATACATGCAACAAAAAGAGGCAGCTTGACGCCGGTTTCCGCGACCACCTCGTCCACAATATAACCAAGCAGGATAGCAACGTTGATCACCAGCATCGTTCGTAGAAGGCTGACATGATTGAGATCTTCATGTCCCGGTTCGTCGGGGATATCCCGCAAGCCGACTACGGGTGCATCGTCGACCCCGCCTCTCAAGCCATATCGCGAGATTAAAAAACCGGAGACTGGTCCTCCCATTACGCTGGCGATAACCAGGCCAAGAGTCGCCGCTGCAACGCCAATCTCCGTTGCGTTTTCCAGCCCAAAACGGCTCTGGATCAGGGGCGCCCAGGCAATCGTAGTGCCATGGCCGCCGATCAGCGAAGCGGAACCAACCAAAACCGTAATGCCTTTCGGCAGGCCAAGAGCATAAACACATCCTGCCGCTATCAGATTTTGGATCACCAGAAAAACCACAGTGAGTGTTAACAGAATAAGGAACGGTCGCCCACCGGTAAGCAGATCACTCAATCGGGCATTGAGCCCGATACCTGTAAAGAAATACAGCAACAATAAGTCTCTAGCTCCTAAATCGAACGTGATCGCAATGTCGAAAGCTTGATAGGCTATGAGCGTAACGGCAGCGGCGATCAGCCCACCTGTTACAGCTTCAGGAATGTTCCATTGTCGCAGGACACCGATTCGTTGGTTCAAGCCGGCGCCCAAGAAAAATACCACGATTGAAATCGTAAAAGTCAGCAAACCGGGCGTTTCAACCGCGTTTGTCATGAGAGATGGTCGACATGCCTACAATCGTTCATCCAGAAATCTATTATGGGGCGACTTCGGAGACGACCCGTCGATTTTAAGGCGCCAACCTTAACTTCCCACCGGCACCGGAACATCCTGATGAACGCGAGGCTCTCTGACCCGGAACAAGGCGACATACATTGCGGGCAGGAAAATAAGCGTGAGAACCGTCGCTACCAGCAGACCACCCATAATGGCAAACGCCATTGGGCCCCAGAAAATGGTAAAAGCAATTGGGATCATGCCGAGTACGGTAGAGATGGCTGTCAGCATAATCGGCCGAAAGCGCGAGACGGCTGCCTCGATTACCGCGTTCCAAGGATCTTTACCCTGCTTTCGTTCCGCCTCGACCTGCTCAATCAAGATCACGCCGTTCCTGGCGATCATCCCGATCAGCGACAAAATACCGAGAATGGCGACAAAGCCCAACGGCCTGTTGAACAAAAGAAGGGCTCCCACTACGCCAATCAGTCCCATAGGAACTACGCTTAAAACTAAAAATACACGGCTGAAACTCTGCAGCTGGAACATTAAAAGTGTCAGCATGATAAGAAATGCTAGCGGGACAACATCGGCAACAGAGGCTTGAGACTTTGCACTTTCCTCTACAACCCCTCCCGTTTCGATCTGGTAAGATGGCGGCAGGCTCGCGTTCAATTTGGCGACAGCCGGCGCGAGTTGGGCCACTGCTGTTTCCGGTAATCCGCCCGGGATCGGTTCCGCTTGTACAGTCAATGTTGGGACCCGGTTTCGCCGCCATATCTGTGGATATTCCTGATCAAAATCAAAGGTGGCGAGTTGACGCAGCGGAACGGTGCGTCCGCTCGGCAATGGTACTTGCAAATTGCTCAAGGTCGAGAGCGAAACACGTTGTTCGTCGGTCGCGCGCGCGATGACATTCACCAGGTAGATATTATCGCGAACCTGGGTGACAGGCGTTCCCGACACGACCGTGTTTAGCGCGCTGGCCAGAACGCTAGAACTCAGTCCAAGAAGCCGAGCTTGATCCTGATCGACTCGAATACGAACCATTCGTGCCGGCTCCATCCAATCAAAATTGATCTTTCGAATACCTGTATTCTGGGCCATCACCCCGGCGAGTTGCATGGCGATCTCGCGTACCTGGCTCAAATCGGGCCCGCTGACGCGATACTGCACAGGCCAGCCTACAGGCGGGCCCAGGCCCAGAGTTGAAACTCTCGATACGGAACTTGGAAACTGCTCAGCAAGCTCGGTCTCGAGCTTTTTCTGGAGCCGTTCACGAGCACTCAAATTCTTGGCGATAACGACCGTTTGAGAAAAGAAGTCATTCGCCAGTTCCACGTTTAGAGGCAGATAAAAGCGGATAGCACCTCGGCCGACATAGGTACTCCATCGTTCAACGTCGGGGTTGCCTTTCAGTAGTCCGTCCAGCCGTTTGGCGGTGTCGTCGCTGGCGTAAATAGAGGCATTCTGCGGCAGCCTTAGATCCACCAAAAGTTCCGGACGATCCGAAGAAGGGAAAAACTGCCGTGGTACATGGGGGAGCCCTAAAAAAGCGAGCACGAAACACGCGATTGTAGCCCCAATGGTCAGCCACCGAGCGCGCATGGCGCCGACGAGGAACCCACGGAATACCCGCAGGACGACATTCGGTTTCTCCGACGTTTTCTGTTTCGGTTTGGTCAACAGTGCTGCCGCGAGCAACGGAGAAAAGATGACTGCAATGAACCAGGAGGCAATCAGGGCCATGCTGACCACCGCGAAAATAGAAAAAGTATATTCACCCGCGGAACTCCTCGCGAAACCAATAGGCACGAAAGCTGCCGCGGTCACAAAAGTTCCAGTCAACATGGGCGCCGCAAGCGTGTCGTAAGCGAAGCTTGCCGCCTTTTGCTTGGTATCTCCGGCCGCAAGCCGGGAAAGCATGACGTCGATGGTTGTCATCGCGTTGTCGACCAGCAAGCTCAATGCGATAATAAGGGCGCCAAGCGAAATTCTCTGAAGATCAATCCCGGCTATTTGCATTGTCGGCAAAACCAAAGCGAGAGTCAGCGGAATCGACAGTGCGACGACCGTACCCGCTCTCACTCCAAGGCTGACGAAGCTAATGACTATAATGATCAGGATAGCTTGCCAAAGTGACTCCATGAAATCGCCGATCGCTTGGTCGACAACATGAGCTTGATCGGCGACTAATGTGGGCTCGATCCCAATCGGAAGATTCGCGGTAACGTCGCGCATGAGTTGCCTGATGTTTTTTCCAAGCCCCAAAATGTCGCCCCCCTCACGCATGGCGACTGCAAGACCGATCGCAGGTTGGCCATTCACGCGAAACATAGGCTGCGGCGGATCAACAAAACCCCGGCGAACCTGCGCGATGTCGCGCAACCGGATCAGGCGTCCATTGGAAAGAAAGTTAACGGCTAGAATAGCCGCTTCAGAGTCGAAAGCACCAGAAACGCGGAGCAACAACTTTTCGTCGCCGGTCTGTATCGTACCGGAAGGGATGACCATGTTCTGGGCCTGGAGAGCGGCCACCAGAGCCGCCCGGTCAATTCCGAGCCCAGCGAGTTGTTGCGTGGAGAATTCTACAAAGATGTTTTCGTCCTGCGCCCCTAAAACTTCGACCTTTGAGACGTCAGGCACCAGCAACATGCGCGACCGAACATCCTCAACATAGTCGCGCAGTTCACGATGGGTAAAGCCATCGGCGGTGAAGCCGTAGATTATTCCGTAGGTATCGCCAAACTCATCATTAAAACCAGGACCGACAACGCCGGCTGGCAGCGTGTGTCGCATATCGGCGACGCGCTTACGGACCTGATACCAGACATCCGGCACCTTTTTGCCCGGCGTAGCCTGCTTGAGATTGACAAAAATCGTGGTCAGCCCCGCGCTCGTGAAGCTGCGCAAAAAATCAAGGTCGGGCGTTTCTTGAAGTGTGCGCTCCAGTCGTTCAGTAACCTGC
>JAFAXJ010000087.1 GCA_019241095.1 Verrucomicrobiota bacterium
CTCCTCAATGCCATTGAGGCGCTCTACCAACTGAGCTAAGACCCCGGACTTAGAACGAGCGCAAACGATAACGCTGTTCTGGTTATTGAAAAGTCTATTTTTGAGGTTCTAATAGCCGGTTCAGTTACGGCCATTAACATTGTGCATGAGCATCGGCAGTTTCGGCTACCACGAACTGAAGGAAGAATCCGGATAACATCAGCTCGGATCCGCTCACCTTCAGTACTTGACTCGGAATTGATTTCACGTCTACAGGAGTCTGGGTAATCTGGACGCGCTATGTTTGAAACTCCGGACCCATTCCATCCAGCTGTTGCCTATTTTCCTATTGTTTTGATTCTTCTTGGGACACTAACTTCCCTTCTAGCGATCTTTACGCGAAAAGCGGCTCTTTTTACCCTGTTCGTTCTGATCCTTGCAGCTGGCTCAGCGCAATACGCCGTTCAAACCGGCGCGGAAGCCGGAGAAGAGGTTTTGCAGAAAGATCCGGGCTTCAGATCTTTTATAGAAGAACATTCGTTGTGGGGTGATCGGATGCGCATTGTTGCTGCGGCTGCCGCCGTTTTTGCTCTCATTGGCTCTAGCTTCCAAAGGTCTGCGGGTGTTCGACGGATTCTGTTGCTCTTGACCACCGTCGTGGCGAGCGCTTCGTCCTATTGCGCGCTAAAGGCCGCTGAATCGGGCGGAAAAATGGTTTACCAGCACGCTGTGGGAATCAACGTGCCGTCAGGGTCTGGCAGTCCATCACCAACAGCAGCACCGTAACCGAGGGAGAGCTTGCAAACAGTTTAAACTGATTGTGAGCGCCCTTCGATGCGGTTTTTTTCCCATGCGCTTTGCGTATGTGCTTCCTTCAGCGCCGCATGTTATTTTTGTGGTTGATGAAGAACTCGAAGATTGGCGTGGTCGGTCTTGGCAGGATGGGAGCTAACATGGCGCGACGCCTGAAAGATCAGGGGCATAGCATTGCAGCCGTTTACGACTTGAACCGTGCGGTTGGAGCCGCGGTTGCGAAAGAACTGGATAGTAAAGCACCGGAGCTTTTGTCGGAGGTCAGTGAACTTTGTGAGGTAATCTTCACCGTTGTCACTGACGATAAGGCGATGAGAACGATCTATTTCGGAACTGATAACCTGTTCCGGCCCAGCCGCCTTTACATTAATTGTGCGACAGTCAGTCCAAACGTACATCGCGAGATCGAGAAAAAAGGACGCGAGGTCGGAGCGGAAGTCATTGAAGCGCCAATGGCCTCTAGCATGACTCATGCGCGCGAAGGCAAGCTGTACATGATGGTCGGGGGATCTTTTGAAAGCTTTCAACGGGCCGAGCCTTTATTGAAAGACATCGCAGTTTCGCTGCGTTACATAGGCGGCCCTGGTACCGCGGCAGAAGTAAAGGCCCTCGTAAACATGGTGATGAACATCAACACGGCCGGCTTGGCGGAGGGTTTTGGGTTGGCAGAGGCTCTAGGCCTGGATTTTCAGCTTATTAAGGAAGTTTTTTCTCAAACTGGAGCAAATTCACGAGTGTTAGAGACCGATGGACAAGACATGATCGAACGCGAGCATTCTACGTTCTTTTCTGCTGCGCACGCCGCAAAGGACAGCGGGATTGCCCTAGAACTGGCGAAAGAACAGGGTCTCAACCTGCCTTTGCTGATTGCGTCCAAACAGCAGTACGACCGCATGGTCAAAGTGGGACTTGGAGAGATCGACAAGTCCGGAATTTCCGAATTAACGTTCCGGTCCAGAAAGGCCGATCTTTCTTGAGCAGCCCGGGTTAATGCAGAATGCCGGCAATCAAACCGATTTGTTTCGGAAGAGGAATTCGTTCCGGTATCATCTTCTCGCGGACTAGTCTTGTGAGCCACTCGCGGGATGTCTCGATTTTTGAGCTGTCGAGTTTGAGGTACTGACTACCGTTTTCCTCGATGATCTCGTAATCGCGAATCGAAAAGTCTATCGGCATCTGTTCTCCTTTTAAGAGGATGGAAAGGTGAATCGTTCGCTCGGAGGTATCAATTTTGAAGTCCAGCATATTGCCAAATCGCTCCAGTTTCGCTCCGGCACGCGATTTGACGGCTGCGCTGATCATCAAATCTTTTGCCTTGTTGATCGCGCTTCCTCCGGGCATTCGGGAAATCAGCGAGCCGACTTTCAATATACAAAGTTTGTCGTTGCTGAATAATTTGTCGAACGAAACATGGCGAATGTTGCAGAGTCGACCGGAACCTTTGCGGCAGGCGATGGAACTCGCATGTTCTATCGCGCTTGGATACCGGCTATCAGGCCGATTGCCACGGCTCTGATCATCCATGGACTGGGCGAACACTCGGGCCGCTACCTACACGTAGGTCGATATTTTTCCGAAAACGCCATTCGAACTTTTGCACTGGATTTGCGCGGGCACGGTCAAAGTGGCGGAAAACCGATGTTCATCCGAAACTACGGTGAGCTTTCGATGGACCTTGTGAATGCGATCGAACGCTTTGCTGATGTCCCGTTGTTTTTATTGGGCCACAGCTTCGGAGCGCAGCTTTTGTTGTGGACAATGCGCAATAATCCACCATTCGTCCGCGGCCTCATTGTCAGCGCTCCGTGGCTGGGTTTGGTTCGTCGTCCGCCGCGATGGCAGACGGCGTTCGTTGAAAGTCTGAACAGACGTTTTCCTGGAATTCGCATTGCAACGGGCATCAGGCCGGAGCAGTTATCGAGCGATCAAGCACATCTCGAGACCTTGAGAGATCCGGTTTTTAGCCGTGGGTACATTACAGTGCGTC
>JAFAXJ010000182.1 GCA_019241095.1 Verrucomicrobiota bacterium
GTTGCCCCTGTACTGTGAGGTTTTCATCGCCGGGCGCACGGTTTACTCGCGGCGAAGTTCATCAGGATCGAATGTACGGGTAGTCAAAACATCCTCGACGATTGTCATAACCAGTCCCACCGAAGATGATATGCAATGTCGCGCAAACGGTCGCCAAAGAGCCATACTCACCGTGCAGATGTACTAGCCGAAATCGGCACTATATTCAACGGCGTGACAACCACGTTCCAAGGTTGTTTCTCAGGGCGGGAAGGGTGACCGAGGTAAAAGCTCGTGTTGATTTCTGAGGCAGTTCGTTTCACTACCGAGGGGCGGCTTGCTGGGCGGCATCCTCGATAAGAGCCGCCACTTCTTTAGGATGCGAGATGTATACCGCGTGGCTGGCTCCTTCCGCTTCCACTTTGTGGCTGTGGGCGCGTTCGGCGTACATGCGTTCCAGGTCGGGATTGATAGTCCTATCGGCCTTGGCCACCATGTACCAACTCGGCTTTAGCTTCCAAGCGGGGTTGGTGATCAGCGTGGTGAACACCTTAGCGGCCGTGGGCATCTGCGCATGCGCCATAAACTCGGCTTGCGTGGCTGGTAGGTCGGCGGCGAAATCCTTTGCGAAGTTAGCTGGATCAAGGAAGAGGAAGCCATCCGGGGTCCTGACCAGTGGCTGGCTGCTGTTGGGGAATTTTTTGCCGTTGCCGGCTTCGGTCTCACCCTCATCAGGGGCGTGGGCGGCAATATAGACGAGCGCAGCCACCTTTGGGTGCGTGCCCGCCTCCGTGATAACGGTTCCGCCATAGCTGTGGGCGACCAGGATGCACGGGCTGTCCTGACGATCCAGGATACGCCGAACTGCGGCGACATCTTCCTCCAGTGAGGTCAAAGGCTCCTGGACGAGGGTCACGCGATAGCCATCCTGGACGAGGTTGTCGTAGACAGGCTGCCAACCAGAACCGTCCACGAAAGCGCCGTGCACTAACACGATGTTCTTGATGGGAGGCGAGGCCGAGGCCGGCCAGGCAAGAACTAAACAAGCGACGACCAAGACAAAACAGTTTTTTATACGACGACGGGTCATATAAAACCTTCGAAGGTAAGTGCCAGTTTGGATCAAATTCGCCTAAGCCCCAGGGTTCGCTTCTTCCCAGGATCAGGAAATCGGCGGCACGGCCGAGAAAAGCGGGATGAGTCCCTCCAGCATGGTAGGACGGGTGAAGATGGCATCGCACAATAGGGTATAGGGAAGTCCTGCCAACATCGCGACCTGGACAGTTCCGAGGATTTCTCCCGCTCCCACTCCCAGCGGTGAAGCCAAAAATGCGGTCGCTCTCGGTATCGATGAGGGCTTTGAGAAATCTCGGGTCTCAAACAACGTGCGGGTCCGCAAAACCTCGAGCATGGGGATCTTGGCCAGCCGATAGCAATGCCACGCTCCTTAGCCTCAGTTTCACTCAGACCGACCCGGAAAACTCGGGATCGGTGAACATACAGAAGGGCACTTGCCATCCGGTCGTCACCCGGTTACTGCCAGCCGGATTGTCGCGCACAATTCGAAAGCCATCGACGGCAATATGCGTGAAGTGCGCCGCCATCGGCAAGTGCGACTTCAATCGTTTTGGCGCGATGAAGCGTCCGAATCTTTAATCAGGTCCGCGCCGCTCGCCTTGAAATTGGCAAGGTGCATGTCTATCAGTCATTCAACCATCTTGCGCTTACGGCCCCGAACACCGAATATGTTAATCCCGGTATTGTCCTTGGTAATGCCACTAGCTTTTGCGCGTTGGACGGTGCTCGGATACGAGTTCCGGCGGATATCGCTGATCCAAAAGCGCGAGAAAGGCTAGAGTAGCGGGATCCCGAGCTCGGTTGCGCCAGCAAAGCCGGTGCAACGGCCGGTTCAGCCTGAAGCCGTGCACGGGCAGGATTGCCAATTGACCCGCTGCCAGCTCCGTTTGAATCGTTAAATGCGACACGATCGCCACCCCCAAGCCCGCGGCAACCGCGCGTTTTATGGCCTCGGTGCTGCCCAAGACCAGCGAAGGCCGTTGTAGCTTTTGGCCCCGCTTGGCCAAGGCGCGATCGATCACTTCGCGGGTGCCACTTCCAGTCTCGCGTACGATCATCGGTTCAGCGCAAAGCTGCCGTATGGTAAGCGCCTTGCGGTCAGTTTTGATGCGTGGATGATCAGGCCCCGCTATGGGTACGAGCTCGTCCCGCAAGAAAACCAAGGTTTCAAGTTCATGGCAGTCCGGCGGCAACCCTTCCGTCAGGCCCGCGCCGAGGGTTCCATCCACCAATCGGCGTTCGATGTCATCCGTGTTGGCGATATCGAATTGGAGATCAATGTCCGGATAACGTCGCCGGTATTCCCCCAAAAGGTTCGGCAGGAGGTAAACACCGATGGTGGTGCTCGCACCAATTGCTAAATGGCCTCGACGAAGTCCCTTCAGTTCGGCTATCGCTTGCTCGGCCTCCGCCCCCAAAGCGCCGAGCCGTTGTGCGTACCCGAGCAGAAGCTTTCCTGCCCCAGTGAGCTTCACGCCCCGACCCAAGCGATGGAACAAGGTCAGACCCAGCTGTGCTTCCAGTTCGCCCACTTGCATCGAGATAGCTGGTTGACTGACGTGGACGCGCTCTGCGGCTCGACTGAAACCGCCAGCCTCAGCTACGGCTCGAAAAAGAAAAAGATGGTTCAGGTTCACGCCTAGGAACGAAAAAGTTTACATAAGATAATCTTATGGAAGGTAGACAAAAGATATATTTTTAAGATCACAGACTCGAGCGCACTTTGCGGGCATGATCAATATCAATTCTCTCTCTACGAACGGCTGCGTGCGCCGCATAGTGGCAACCTCCAGGCAATCGGCGAGCTTCGACGATTCGACTCACCGGCGTTGCCTGCTTAATCCGGAGGGCCTGCCGCGAGGCGCGCGGCAGGCCCTCTTCATTACGTTGGCCGCGTTTTGTCTAACGCCCTGGGTTTCACCTTCGGTCGCTTTGGCACTGGGCGCGATGCTCGCCCTCACGCTCGAGAACCCTTTCGCGCCTCTCAGCAAAAAGGTCTCAGCAAAACTGCTGCAGGTCTGTGTGGTCTTGCTAGGCTTTGGCATGGATCTGCCGGTCGTTGTCCGCACTGGCTTACAAGGTTTCGGATTAGCCGCGGCGACTGTCGCGACGACGCTTGGATTAGGCTGGGCGCTAGGCAAACGGTTGCGCATTGATCGCAAGATCTCTGCCCTGATCTCCGCGGGCACCGCCGTCTGCGGTGGATCGGCCATCGCCGCTGTCGGATCGGTGATCGGCGTGGGTGAAAGCGAGATCAGCGTTGCGATGGGAACCGTGTTCATCCTCAATGCGGCCGCCCTTTATGCGTTCCCTGTGGTGGGGCACGCTCTTGGACTCACGCAACTCCAATTTGGCACTTGGGCTGGGATTGCTATACACGACATTTCCTCGGTAGTCGGTGCGAGCGCGCATTACGGGCTGGATTCTTTGCATACGGCTACGGTCGTCAAACTTTCTCGTGCTCTTTGGATTATACCGCTTGGCTTGGGCGCGGCGGCCATCTGCCGAGCGAACCAGGTTTACCGCCAAACTGCGACGCAGCTTAAGCCTGAGGTTCAAGTGCCGTGGTTCATTGGCTTTTTCCTGCTTGCCTCGGTAGCCCGCAGTTTCGTGCCCGGTGTGGCTGCGATAGCCCCTGTCATGGGACATATCGCCTCAACTGGTCTGACGCTCACGCTATTTCTGATTGGGGCAGGGCTTTCGGCGAAAACGCTCCGTGCCCTTGGCTGGCGGCCGTTCTTACAGGGCGTTCTGCTGTGGCTCTTCATCAGCGTCGTCTCCCTGGCGGCTATTGTCCGCTTTGTCTAAACAGCACCGATTAAACGACAGATGAAAGGGGCATCGACGCGGATAGAAACAAGGATTCCGGAGTAGGCTGGCGCATATAGAACCGACCGCAGAACGCGACAGCCTTCGCTAAACGAGGATACCCCTCACGAATCGATCCGGTGTGATTCCGCACTCGGTTTTGACACGCTGATTCATGACCCCAGCGGCACCAAAAAGGCGACTACAGCCGCGCTCGAAGCAGGATTTCGTCAATTCGATTCCGCAGAACGATACCGAAATGAAAAAGAGGTAGTCGAAGCCATGCAGGAGGTGTCACGGAGGGGATGAATAATCGAGAAGACGTGTTTGTTGCCACGAAGCCCTGGAATAACAACCACCGTACCGAACGTGTTAAACCTGCTTTCGAGGCGAGTCTAAAGCGACTTCAACTCGACTACGTCGACCTCTATTTGATCCACACTCCGTTTGCCTTTCAACCTGAAGACGAGCAAGATCCAGGGGACAAGACCGGAAAAGTGATTATGATGATGGGGTGACGTTGCTGGACACATGGGGAACTTTGGAGAGTCTTGTCGACGAGGGCAGATGTAAGGCCGTCGGATCGTCGGACGTGAATGTGGAAAATGCGCAAGAGATTTTTGAATGCGCGAGGGTAAAGCCTGCCTTTGTTCATGTAGAGTCCCATCCATATCTCCCAGAATGGGAAGTGCTCGAGTTTTGCAACAAGAACGGTATCGTGCTCCAAGCTTTTGCGGCGTTGGTTCATAGTACAGAACCTAAGTTGCTAGATGACCCTGTGATTACCTCCATCGCCAAGAGAGTCAACAAAACCCCTGCCCAGGTCCTGCTCGCATGGGCAGTGCAACGCGGCACGCCCCCCTTACCACATCCAAAACCCCCAGCCGCATCAAGGAGAACTTCGATATCTCCACGCTTCCTCAAGACGCGATGAAAGAAATTAGTGAGGGAATCAAGACGCGGCAAAGATTTAAAACCGTTGTGGGGACTCGCGTGCCTGGGTTTATTCCAAGACAAAGGTTAACATGAAAGCCAAGCAGCGCCCTGGAGCATTCCATGCAAGACGAACAAGTACGTGAAGCCCTGAATGCGCACTGGCAGGCGTCGGCGGCTGGCGATGCAAATGCGGAACACGATATTTACGATGACAATGTAATTTGTGATTATCCCCAGTCAGGCGAGCGAATTCTCGGGCGAAGTAATTTGCAAGCCTTGCGAAGTCACCATCCCGGCAAGCCGTCAGGTTTCAACGTCAAGCGAATTCTCGGAAATGGTGATCTCTGGATCACGGAATACACAATCACGTACCAGGGGCGACCAGCATACACAGTGAGTATCATGGAGTTCCGCAACGGAAAGGTCGTGCGCGAGACACAGTATTTCTCGGATCCCTTTGAGGCGCCCGCCTGGCGGAGTCAATGGGTTCAGCAGATCGCGTGACGCCGCACTGAGGCGAGATTCAACCCGATCGGCAGCTGAGTTTCTCATTCCTACTTTGATGATGGCCCGTCGGACATTATGGCGGCGACGCACGAGATGCTTACGCAGGGTCTGAGCTTTAAGATTATCCATGGATCCATTTGATGCACGGGATAGCGCACCAGGGCGTCGAGATATTGGATTGAGTCGCGTCTTGCGCCTTCGTCGCGCGGACTTACCCGCGAATACCATGAAGCCTGGCGAGAGATCTTATCAGGACCTGGTCTGCGACACGTCCGCCGGGATTTCGGAGCAGTATGAGGCCGCGTCCCGGCGGACTTGCACGGTTCCACAAGTGCTGCTCCGCAGCACTCTGGAGTTTGGACATTTTGGGCGGGTTTGAGGGACAGAGTCCCTCAAACAAAGTGCTGTTCCGCAGCACTACGAGGGACATAGCCGTTTTTAACTACGGTGACCACCATGATTCGCAGCCCTAGGAACAAGAAATAGTGAATAAATGAAAAGAGCCTCAAGACTCCGATCGAGAGCCGAGCGGGCAAAAAAAACTGCGAACCCCAGATTCCAGCCCTTTTTTTTGCAAGTGGGGAGTCTAATTCTTAGCGGAATCTGGTTTTTCCTCGGTCCAGAATTTAAGAAGAGACAAACCCGCGTAGATTCTTGAAGAAAGCGAAGAGTGGTCATGTTCTAACAAGAAAGGTGTCTATATATGCGATCTGACATTATTCCCGGGGCGATCTTCCCCGACTATGAGCTTTCCGATCACGCCGCAAAACGTCGGAAGCTCTCCGAACTGCAAGGACAACACCCAATGGTTCTCGTCCTCAGCCGCGGAGGTTTCTGCCCCAAGGACCGTCGGCAGGCTGAAGGGCTTGTTCAACTCCATCGTGAGTTAGAGGTTGGCTATTGCCGCCTAGTCACAATTAGCACCGATAATATCACAGACACGAATGAATATCGTAGCGGAGTCGGTGCCCACTGGCCTTTCCTTTCCGACCCGGGGCGTAAAGTCCAAAAGGACCTCGACATCGCCGAGTACACAGATCCTCTCCACAACCCGATGATCCCCCACGTGATTGTCCTCGAGCCCGGTCTTGTGATTTATAAGATCTACATGGGATACTGGTTCTTCGGTCGGCCCACGGTGGAAGATCTCCGCCAGGATTTACGGGCCGTTACCAAGAAATGTCGGCCGGACTGGGACATTACAACGTCCGAACTCAGAGCGGCGTGGCAACAAGGCAAAAAGGAACTCTTTTATCCTTACGACAAAACGTACGCCCAAACCTTGGGCGAACAGGATTAGGAGTTCCGGGATAGCGGATTTCCAATTTCGGCATACGGAGCAGAATTTTTTTGAAAGGAACATTGAAACACAGGCAAGTCATCGGCGACCGAAATTCCAGGGAGGAAGTATTTGGGCCACCAGGTTTCCCGGATTACAGGTCGATTACGACGTCGCCCTTAGGTTGGGAGCAACAGATCAGCAGATTGCCCTCGCCGGCCGGCTCGAGCGGTTCGGGTCGGTAGTCGACACTGCCCGATATCAAGCCGCTTTCGCAAGTGTGGCAGACCCCCGTACGGCACGACCAGCGCACCGGCACGTCACACGCTTCCGCGAATTCGAGAAGGCTCGAAAACCTTGGGTTCCAGCACACATTGAGGCCGCTGCGCACAAACGATACTCGTGGGCCCGAACCCACAGGCCCCTCCGGCGGGTGCGGAGCTGCATGCGACGGATCGACGACGCCGGGCGTTATCGGTTTTCCTGCGCCGAAAATCTCCGTGTGCAGCCGGTCGTCTGAAACGCCCCAAGCCATCAATCCGTTACTCAAATCCAGCAGGAACGGAGCAGGCCCGCACAGATAGAAATCGGCATCGCGCGGCACACCAAGTTTTTCGAGCACTTCGACGGTGATACGTCCTGGAGCATCGAAGTCCACGCCCGGACGATCTCGGGGACCCGGACGACTGTATGCAATGAAGCTTTTGCCGCGCGGCAGCGCTTTGACCAAGTTGCGTGACTCCTCCGCAAACGCGTGATCCTCGCCGTTACGGGTTCCGAAAAGCCACCAGACTTCGCGGGGTGACATTTCGGCAGCTAGCGAATGCAGCATCGCAAGCACCGGAGTTGCTCCAACACCCGCGCTGAGTAACACCACTTGATTATCGCCCGATTGCAGGGTGAAATTGCCCCTCGGCGCTGCCACATCGAGCAAATGGCCCACCCTGACTTGCTCGTGCAAGTAAGTGCTCGCAACCCCGTTCACCTCCAGCTTGATGCTCACCCGGTAGTGGTCTGCGCTGGGCAAATCGGAAAGCGAATAGTTGCGCAACAGAACTGGACCTTTGGGCTCCGGTTGCATACGCAAAATAACAAACTGGCCGGCCTGACCAGCAACGAGTGGGCTGCCATCCGCAGGTATCAACGTCAATGATACCACGCTGAGGCTCTCCCGCTCTATACGTGACACTCTCAGCTGTCGGAATCCCGGCCACGCAGGCGGCGGACCCCTCGGCGGCGCGAGTCCTGGGTTCCCTGACTCTGGGCCTCCACTCGTCTTCTGTTGCAGGATCGCCTGAAACGAACCCTGCCACCCCTTGCTCAATGCCGGAATGCGCAGAGCGCGCTCTAGTTGCTCGAGCCTATGGCCGGGCAGATAAAGCAATGCGTCAATCTCGGCGACGCTCATGTGCTCCGGGCCGTCTGCGACCTTTACAATTTCGTCGCCGGCTCCAACTTTCCCCTCTTCCAGTACACGAAAGTAAAAACCTGGTCGGTGGTGCGCGGCCATCAGGGCTGCCATTTGCGGTTCGTCCATGCGGATGCCCACGCGGTAGCACGTGACCCGCGGCTGCGATACCTCGAATAAGGCAGTGCCGATCCGATAGCGGTCGCCGATACACACTTCGAGGTCAGGCAAGCCATCGACGGTAAAATTTTCCCCAAATTGTCCGTACGAAAACCTAATGCGGCTGAGTTCGCGCTCCCAGTATCGGTAAGAATCTAGCTGATAAACCATAACAGCACGGTTCACGCCTCCATGGCCGGCCAAGTCTCCTTGGCCGTCACCATCGATATTGAGTTTTCGGACGACGACGCGGCCCGGCGCTGGACTCTTCCAGATGCCCGTACGGACGGTTTTGCCGCGCCAGTTGATATTGCGTGGCAAACCGATGTTAACGGACACGAGCCGTGCGGACATTTCTCCTCCTGACCCTTCGCGAGTGTACCACAAACCTTTCAGAGCGCTCGCAAAAACCTTTCGAATGCTGCGCTGACTGGTATGTCGGCATAAGCAAATTTTTCATTCTTTGAGTCGCAGACCTTTCGGGACGAAGATGCGGTCCAGTCCGTCGAAGAAGAACTGTACCAGCAGTGCGAGTAAGGCAGCGGGAATTGCGCCCTGCAAAATCGTGCTGTAATCATTCAGATTGAGCCCGCTGATAATCGGTTCTCCCAATCCGCCGACCCCGATGAGTGCAGCCAGCGTCGCGGTGCCAACGTCAATGATCGCGCTGGTTTTTACTCCGGCCAAAATCGTACGTGAAGCAAGTGGCAAGAAAACTTTCCAAAGTTGCGCGTGTGGCTCCAATCCCAGCGCCGCAGCGGATTCACGGACGGCCGTTGGGATGTCCTGCAGACCGGTCGCAGTATTTCGAACGATCGGCAACAGGCTGTATAAAAACAGGGCGAAAATCGCCGTTACCGGGCTGATCCCGAAGAATGGGAGTGGCACAAGCAACGCAAGTAAGGCTAGAGACGGGATAGTTTGGACCACACCGCTGGTCGCGAGAATGAAGTTGCTGACCTGCCCGGGACGACTCGCCCGAATGCCAAGTGGTATGCCGACAATGATTCCCAGGAAAAGCGAGGCCCCAACCAATTCCAAGTGTCGCAACGTCCAGCGCCCGATTTTTCCGAAGAGGTCATTGGAAGGGGAGATTGGCTTTTGGCCAAAATAAAGCGCCGCGGCTAAAGCATAATTTTTTGTCCGCTCAGCTTCAGAGTTTAAGCGCCTCATGCGTGCTTCATCGAGCGTGCCCACGAGTTTTTCCATCGTGGCCACGGCACGACTTTCCATATCGAGCCGGTAAAGAAACACCGCTTTATATTGCGGAAAAAAATGGAGATCATCATCGAGGACTATGAGGTCGTTTTCCGCGATCTTGGCGTCCGTCGAGTAGGCGTCTTTGAGGTCAATCGAGCCAGTCGCTAACGCAGCGTAGCCGAGCGCGTGGTCAATCCCGCGCACGTTGTGCATCTGTAAGCCGTAACGTGTAGTGAGCGGCACCCATCCATCCTGACGGTCGAGGAATTCATGTGTCACGCCAATGTTCAGCTCAGGGTGGTTCCGCAGGTCGCTGATCTTGGAGATACCGAGTTTGGCAGCACGATCTCGCCGCATGACTAGCGCGTACGTGTTGTTGAAACCAAGCTCCCCGGTCATGCCAATGCCCTCTTGGCGAAGCAACGCGCGCATTCTATCTGTGCTTAATGGATGCTTTGTTTTTAAAATTTCCTCGGTGATTGTGCCGGTGTATTCGGGATAAAGCGCAATTTCGCCTCCGCGCAATGCTTGCCACAAAATGATTGTGCCGCCCATTCCCTGTTTGTGTTCGACGGTGAAACCGGCGTTTTGCAAAGCGGTCTTGGCAATCTCACCCAACACATAGGACTCGGTGAATCTCTTTGAGCCGACAACAATTTGTTGCGGCTGCGCTACCGAACAGGAAGCGAAAATCGCGAAAAGTATGGCTGCCGATTTCATATCGCCGCAAGTCCGCGCTGCGCGTGTAGAAAGTCTCGGACAAATGTTGATGCCGGCCTGCTACGCAGGTCGTCGAGCGTTCCGGATTGAACAACACGGCCTTCGTTCAGCAACACAATCACGTTCGCAAAAAAGCCGGCCTCCGCCATGTCGTGCGTGACCAACACGATCGTCTGTTGCAGGCGCTGAAAAATCTCCTTCAGCTCATCCTGGAGGCGTGCTCGGACCATTGGATCAAGTGCGCCGAGCGGCTCGTCTAGCAGCAGCACGTTCGGCTGCAGCATTAGTGCCCGCATGAGGCTCACGCGCTGCCGTTGCCCACCCGAGAGCTCGACAGGATAGCGAGTGAGTGCATTTTCGGGGAAATGAGTTAGCTCGCAGAGCTCGCGCAGTCGGGTCTGCATTTGCCGTGCCGGCTGGTTTAAATGCTTCGCCATCAGCAAGACATTCTGCGCAGCAGTCAAATGGGCGAACAGGCCGCCTTCCTGAATCACGTAGCCGATCCGCCGCCGCAGGGCTAGAACGCTGCTCTCCGAGACGCGCTGACCCTCGATTCTGATTGTGCCGGTCGTCGGCTCGAGCAAGCCAATGATTAGCCTCAAAATCGTCGACTTGCCGCAGCCGCTGGGCCCGATGAGAACGGTTGTTCTTCCCGCGTCAATGCACAGATCCGTTTCATAAAGGGCGATCGTTGCGCCAAATCTCTTGCTGACGGATTCGAGTTCAATCATTCGACCGCGAGATAGTGCACACTGAACAGCTTTGCGTCGTCGGTCCAGAGGCTTTTGACGGCCCATCCCGACCGTCCGGCGAGTTTGGCAAACTCGTCCACGCTGTATTTGTACGAGTGTTCTGTGACAATGTGCTCTCCCTCCTGGAAGTAAAAGGTCGTTCCGTTTAGTTGTATGGTCTGCTCGACCAAGCTCACCAGTCGCATCTCGATCCGGCCAAATTCTTCATTGTAAAACGCATGATGCTGGAATTTGTCCCGCCGAATCCCGGCGCCGAATGAGCGATTGATCCGGGTGAGCAAGTTGAGATTGAATCTGGCGGTGACACCACGCGCGTCATTGTAGGCGCGCTCAAGCGTGAGCCGGTCTTTTTTCAAATCCACTCCAATTAAGAGTCCGCCGCCCGCGCCGCAAAGGAGCGAAATTCTGCGCAAAAAATTCTCGGCCTCAGCCGGCTCGAGGTTGCCAATCGTTGAACCTGGAAAAAAAGCAACTGTCCGGCGCACCGGACGGGGCGTGTCCGGCAACGTAAATGCTGTAGTAAAGTCGGCACATACCGGTGTGATGCAGAGCTCCGGATAAATGTGTGCAAGTCTGGCCGAACAGCGTAATAAATTTTCCCGCGCGATATCGACCGGCACGTAGGCGGCCGGTGCGTGCAGGTGATCTAGCATAATCCGTGTCTTATCGTTGCTGCCACTGCCAAACTCAACCAAACGGCACTCCGGGCCGAATAGATCGCAAATCTCGCCGACTTTTTCCCGCAAGATGCCCATCTCGGTGCGCGTGAGATAATATTCGTCGAGGCTGCAAATCTCATCAAAGAGCTGGCAGCCGATCTCGTCGTAGAAAAATTTCGCCGCGATAGACTTTGGGCGTCGCGAGAGGCCCCGTAAAAGCTCGGCCAGAAACGCGTCAACCGAAGGTTCCAAATCATGCAGAGCAGGGTGTGCGTCGCTGCGGACTTTCATCGCTCAAACAATTCCTGACGCGGCAACAACAGACCGAGTCAGACCACCCCTTTTGCCAGGCGGATTCCCATGAACTGCCAGCGTGCGTTTGGCGGAAAAAAATTGCGGTAGGTTTTGCGTATGTGTGACTGCGAGGTGGCGCATGAGCCACCTCGCAGGACGTACTGATTGCACATGAATTTGCCGTTGTACTCGCCGAGTGCGCCGGCCGCCGTTACGTACGCTGGGTACGGCGAATATGAACTACTTGTCCATTCCCAAACATCGCCAAACATTTGCGCAGGCGCCTGGACGCCGGCTATATCGTCCAGCGGGATCGGATGGAAACTTTGCTTATCCACGAAGTTTCCTGCGTAGGGCAAATCCGCCGCTGCGACCTCCCATTCGAACTCGGTTGGCAAACGTGCCCCCGCCCACCGCGCAAACGCATCGGCCTCGAAATAGCTGACATGGCAAACCGGTTCGTTCTTATTGAGTTGGCGTACACCGGCGAGGGTGAAGATCGACCAATTCCCGTCACCGCCTTCCCAATACAGTGGCGCTTCCCAGCGCTGTTCACAAACCGTGTACCACCCGAGTGACAGCCAAAATTCTGGCCGGTGATAACCGCCGTCTTCGATGAATTCAATGTATTCTCCGTTCGTAACTAGGCGAGACGCGAGATGGAAATCCTCAACAAACTGCCGGTGCCGCGGCTCCTCGTTGTCGTAAAAAAATCCGGTGCCAGCGTGCCCGATCTGATAAACTCCCGCCCGGAATGGCACCCACTCGATCGGAGGAACTGTGGAGCTTATTTTTTGTATGTGCTCGCGAAAGATGGGACGCAAAGGATTTTCGGAGAACACGTGTTTTATGTCGGTCAACATCAGCTCCTGATGTTGTTGTTCGTGATTGATGCCCAGGACGATAGTGGGCGCGAACTGCTTGAGGAGGTCCTCATTTTCCAAAATGCCTTCCATCAACGCATCTACTCCATGTCGGTATTCTAAAGTCTCGCTTAAAGTGGGGCGGGAAATAAGGCCCCGCTTAGGCCGACAGTGCATCTTACCAGCGGCATTGTAATAGGAATTGAACAAATAAGCATACTGCGGATTGATCGGCGTGTAATCCGACCGAGCTTCTTTGAGGACGAAGGTCTCAAAAAACCAACTGGTGTGTGCCAGATGCCATTTCGTCGGACTCACCTCCGGAACAGTCTGGACGACGCAATCCTCAGGCCGAAGAGTTTCGCAAAAGCTTTCGCTCAGTTCTCGAACGCGACAATAAGCCGCGCCCAGGTCATCCGAGCGTTTGCTTGGTTGATTCGGGGATGTTCTGGTCGCAGTTCCCGTCGAAGCTATTGGAAGGGTAGGCACGACTACGACTTTAATAGAAAAGAGGGACCACGCCAAAGGTAAAATCGGCTCGGTTTATCCGGAGCCAAGTCGTTCCCCTTCGTCGGGCTCGTTCTCGATAGTGTTTTCATTGTAGCCTGCCGAGCAGGATTCGATCTGCCTGAGAAAGCTCCTGGCTTCCCAATCATTTCTGTTATTTTGTTATCGTTGGTACCCCGATCCAGAGCGAGCACATGATCAAATCCTTGCGGAAAAAGAGCGGATTACCTGGGCAGCAACATGAGAAAGGACCTGTTTATGTCAAATGCATATGACGCTATCATAGTCGGAACGGGACAAGCCGGGGCGCCTTTGGCGGGGCGTTTGAGTGAGGCCGGGATGAAAGTTGCTATCATTGAGCGCAAACTATTCGGCGGCACGTGTGTCAATACGGGTTGCACACCCACTAAAACCTTGGTAGCAAGCGCCTATGCGGCTCATTTGGCGCGTCGAGGCGCCGACTTTGGCGTAATGATCAATGGCCAGGTGGGAGTAGACATGAAGAAAGTGAAGGCCAGGAAAGACGCCGTGTCGGGCCAGTCGCAGAAAAATGTCGAGTCATGGCTAAAGCAGTTGCAGAACTGTACCGTTTACCAAGGCCACGCCCGTTTCACATCTCCCACCGAGATCAGCGTAGGAACAACGTTGCTGACGGCGGCGCGCATATTCATCAATGTCGGGGGGCGTGCTCAAACGCCTTCAATGCCCGGGCTTGATCAGGTCGAATACCTTACCAATAGCTCGATGATGGACGTCGATTTTCTCCCTCGACATTTGGTGGTCATAGGCGGCAGCTACGTAGGCCTTGAATTCGGCCAGATGTATCGACGTTTTGGCAGTGAAGTCACAATCATCGAAATGGGGCCGCGTTTGATTCATCGCGAAGATGAAGATGTCTCGACCGCAGTGACAGAGATACTGGAACGCGAGGGCATCAACGTGCGCCTTAACGCAAAGTGCTTGGCCGTAAGGAAACAAGGAAAGGAACTGGCTGTGACGCTCGATTGCACAAACGGCAGTCCCGAGGTGAGCGGGTCCCATCTCTTGCTCGCAGTAGGACGTCGTCCCAATACCGATGATCTTGGGCTCGATAAGGCTGGCGTTTCTGTCGATCAGCATGGCTACATAGAGGTCAATGATGAGCTGCGCACGAACATCCCGGGCATCTGGGCCATGGGAGACTGCAACGGGAAGGGCGCCTTCACCCATACGGCCTACAATGACTATGAAATCGTCGCCGCGAATATTCTGGACCAGGATCACCGGCAGGTGAGCGACCGGATCCCTGCCTATGCACTTTATATCGACCCGCCGTTGGGCAGAGCAGGGATGAGCGAGACGGAGGTCCGAAGCACGGGGAAGCCCGCATTAGTCGGAAAACGGCCGATGACGAAAGTGAATCGTGCAATCGAAAAAGGCGAGACTCAAGGTTTCATGAAGATAGTGATCGCCGCGGATACGAAGCAAATCTTGGGCGCCGCCATTTTAGGGACCGGTGGCGATGAGGTCGTTCACTCGATCCTTGATTTAATGTATGCTAAGGCGCCTTACACGGTGGCGCAGCGAGCAGTGCACATTCACCCAACCGTTTCGGAGCGCATCCCGACCATGCTCGGCGAACTGCGACCGCTTGCTAGCATTTGAACTCGAGAAATCTTGATCCGATGCAGTGCATCACTGCAGCACGGGACACTCAGATCAGAGGAACAGTCAACGTACTTTCTTTCTTTCCGCCGGCTTGAATCGGAACACTAACCTTTTGTTGATATTTGTCTGAGCCCGTCATCCAAGGCGGCCAAAACTCGGCTTTCTCCACGATTGGTGGAGTTCCGGACCCATAGTTTCGGCAGCTCGGCCACAATGTCGTCAAAGCTCATTTTCCGATCTTAGCCCATCTTGGGCGAGTTACGACGCTAAATTTAACAGTGATAGAGTACCTCGAAATCGAAACCGGGCGGATCCTTATTTATTTCTCATCTACGAAGACTTACTCGCGTTACCGATTCTATACTTGACCGGTATTTCATACAGCACCGGGCCGAGTACTACGGCTTGCTCCGGTCAGTTGCAAGCGACCGAACTTGGGAAAAATGGATTCTTTTCGTGCTTCATGGCGTTGAAGAAACCGCGATATGGACTATTCAGAAAACCGCTGCGATCCGAAAACTTTGCAGGACACCGTCCAAACCATTCGCGACAAACACTCTAAAATTTACAGTCGCGAACTGGTCGACTGCATGTTTAAGCAGCCGTATTGCCGGATAAAGACCCTTGTAGAAGCGGGGATCGGAAAACGTTATACGGCATCTCGCTATCTTCAAATCCTAGTTGGCGCGGAGATATTATTCGAGATGCGGGTGGGCCGGGAAAAATTATTCATCAACCGCGAATTCGTTCGTCTTCTAAGTCGAGATCAACTCAACTGACATCTTCGCGCAAATCGCTGGCAACTGGGCTTGGACCCTTTTGGGATCGGGCGAACATTATTTTCCAGCAACGGTTAGTACGTAGACCTGCACGAGCTCAGCAACGATCACCGGAGCAGTTGTACGGGTCGATTCCAGGCTCTTGGCAGGAAACTCTGAGGGCTTCCGAGCTGAGACTTCAATACTTGATTTGGGAGATCATTGCTGTCGATCAGCATGGCACAGCCGTGATCCTGCGTTGCAAGGCGGGCAACAAACGGTGTGCGCTGGACGCCGCAAATGATGATACAAGGTCAAAATGGCGTATACTGGGCTTTGCGCGGGTCGGGGGAAGGGTAAAGAAATCGAAACGCGTAGAAAATGTTGGTAAACCAACTACAACTGACTACGGTTTTGCTTCCGCTCCTTCCACAGATGGCTATCTAATGGAAATTCCCCAGGAGACACTATGGAAAGTAGAACCCTGAAAGCGGGTTCAAGTCCCCGAGCAGCTTAGTATGAAACGTTTTCGGCAACCGCTATATGGGTAATGGCTCTCCGCCGGTAGTGGTGGAATTGGGTAATCGTTCTTATTGCGTCCATATCGGAGATGGACTGCTGGCTCAAACAGGTCAGATTGCACGTGAAAATGCATTGAGCGGACGCGCCGCTATTGTCAGCGATTCACGAGTGGCGCCGCTCTACCTTTCGGCAGTCCAGGATAGCTTGGCACAGGCCGGGTATGTTTTTTCTGCTCACGTTGTGCCAAGCGGAGAACAGTCCAAATCTTTGGAGATGGTCAAAACATTGTGCGAGCAATTCGCGCATGATGGTGTGGATCGACATAGTTTTGTGGTTGCGCTCGGCGGTGGCGTCATTGGCGATCTTGCAGGATTTGTTGCGGCTATATACTACCGGGGCATCCCTGTCATCCAGCTACCAACGACGCTAATGGCCCAGGTTGATAGCTCGGTGGGAGGAAAAACTGGGGTAAATCTCAATGCGGGCAAAAACTTGGTGGGCGCGTTTCATCAACCGCACGCGGTCATAGCCGACACACTAACCCTTACTAGCCTTAGCCGGCGTGACTTTAATGAAGGGGTGGCGGAGGTGATCAAATATGGTGCTATCAGTGATCCGAAACTTCTTGGGGAACTCAGTCAGGGGATCACCTCGATTGCGCAGCTCGTTCGTCAATGCGTTCGAATAAAGGCTGGATTTGTCACGGAAGACGAACGCGAGACCTCAGGCCGGCGAGCCCTGCTGAATTTTGGCCATACTATCGGACATGCAATAGAAGCTGCTGCCGGATACGGAACTCTTCTTCATGGCGAAGCTATAGCGCTTGGGATGCTGGCTGCCGCTGAGATCTCTTCGAAACGGGTTGGCTTCCCTGCAGAAGAAGCAGCACGTCTTCGCACAATGATACAGCAGTACGAACTTCCAACGCGCTTACCATCCGGGTTGGATCCGCAGGTGGTATTGAGAAGAGTTTTTGTCGATAAGAAGTTTCAGGACGGCAACATCAGTTTTGTCGTTTGTTCAAGACTGGGAAATGCTTTTTCGACCAAAGAGGTGACCCGGGAAGATCTGGCTGCTGCTATTGTAGGTTTGCAAACAGGAAAAACGTGACTCGAAGAGAGGCCCTGATCGTTCTGAATATGCTCCCGAATCTAGGGCCGGTTCGGCTACGCAGATTATTAGAAGTTTTTCCTTCGCCCGAGAAGGTGTTGCAAGCGACCAAAAATGATCTGCGCGACGTGCAAGGACTGAACACTCCTGTAATCGAATCTCTCGCGCGCTGGGAATCACTGGTCGATTTGCCGAGAGAGCTCGCAAAGATTCGAGAGTTCGGAGCGGATATTCTGACATTGGATGATGATCTCTATCCCCCACTGTTGAAAGAGATACACGACCCGCCCACAATCCTCTACGTCTGGGGGACTCTGGACAAAAAAGATC
>JAFAXJ010000358.1 GCA_019241095.1 Verrucomicrobiota bacterium
AAAGACAATGCGTCGTTTACCAAGACTTGGATATGCATTTATTACAACGTTAGATCCCGGTGTGAGACTGATCAAGGTTTCGCTCGGAAAAGTTCTATTGTAGTTCCACGTTAACTATTATCCTCGGAATGAGGAGTGTTCCGTTTAGCTTCATTTTTGCTGTTTTCTATTCGGGTAACCCGTAATCGTCAATCGCACGAATGCATCCATGGACCCCGGTAGATGCAGATTTGCGACTAGGGTCCGTACTCCATGTTTTTATGTAAAAAGACTTAATCTTGAACCAACAATGCCGTATTAGTGGCGTTGAAAACCGGTCGCTCCTACTGCGGCATTTCTCGGTCGAACGGTCTTTGATTCGCTTTATGGTATGACTAAGAACGTAGCAGCTGAAGAGGGCAGTGTGAAAGCTGCCAACGTTTCAAAAGGTTGCCTTCGCGGTGTTTCCAGCATTCAAGCGTTCATTTCGCCCTTCGGCGGTATCGATAGATATGTGCTCGCGCTGTTGATCACCTTTCAGTTGCTGGCTGGCTACACCTTCTTCACCCGTGAGATCGCCTGGTATCCTCCATCAAACGACGATCAATCTTCGTACCTGGCGGAATCTTACCGCACCAAAGAGCGGATTCTTACTCATGGTTTTGGTCAGCTTGCGAGCGTGTTAAAGAGCCAGTATTATACGGGTCTGGCACTTCCGGTCTTAGGCGCTGTTTCCGGTCTTTTCCTGCCCGGTGGACGGCTTCCTCAACTTTTTATACTATTCGCCGGATTTGCTTTCCTGCAGGTCTGCGCGTTCTTCACGGGGCAGGCAGTCTGGCGCTCGCGTACCTACGGCTACATGCTGCTCGGATTAATTCTTTGCCAAAATACACCTTGGTACTGGGCCGGCGGATTATTCGATTTTCGATTTGATTTCATTGCTTACTGTATTTACGGCGTGTGGGCTTGTGCAGTGATCCGCTCTCAACTCTTTCTGCATCGAGGCTGGTCGATCGGCTGCGGGATTATCGCGGCATTTCTTGTATTGAACAGGTTTTTGACGTTCATCTACGTTACTGGCGTCTCCGCTGGATTTGCGGTCCTGTGTGCCGCAGCCGTACTAATCTACCGCAACGACACCGATCTAGTACAGCGAGTGTCGCGCCTGCTGTACAACCTCTTACTTAGCATCGGGATATTAGCATTCCTCGTAATGCCTTTCCTGATACTAAGTTGGCGAAAGATCTTCGAGTACTACGGTGTCGGCCACATGCTTGGAAGTGTTAAGGATGCGCGGGTGCATCAGGCGGGAATTAACAATTTCATGCAGAGTTTGTTTTTCTACCCTAACTCGCTTTTGCGGGATCAATGGGGGCTGACCTTTGTCCTAGCGACAGCGATCGTGCTTCTCGGCTCTTTAATCGTGTTTTTGGCCAATAATAAAGCACGCAATCGTAAACCCCAAGGCCATGACGAAACATTTTTGCTTCAAGTCATCTTTCTGCTCGGGGCTATTGTGGGTCCGCTGATAGTGCTTACGATTGACACAGACAAAAACTCAGTCGTAGGCGGTATTGTCGGTGTTCCAACGGCGCTGCTGTTAGTCGCGGTCGCGGCGCGCATAGCCGGTTCGCGCAGCGTGAGGGGAGCAGAAATTCCCAGAACTGTGACAGCTTGCTCTGTGGCAGTTTTTGTCTTGGGTATCGTAACAGTGGTTGATCAACTCAGTCGGCACCAGCCAGAATACAGTCAACGCTCCGACCTAACCCGACTAGTGGAGCTCAACAAATGGCTTGTAAATTATGCTAGTGCGCATGGCTGGTACGATCCTCGGATCTCCTTCGATGTGGTTTCGCCATGGTTCAACGGCTACGGAATAACCGATACCGGTTACGAAGAGACCGGAAAATTCATCGAGTTTCATCCTCTCCTTGGCAGCGATATTATGGGAACTGACCGCGAAGGCGCACTTGCCCAACTTGGAAAAAGTGACTTTTTAATTCTTACGACTTCGACGGCGCGCAAAACGAGTATCGACTCTGACAAAACTTCTCCGGAAGCTTCCAGAAGAGTGAATGACCAATGGCTGGATATTCTGCGGCGGCTAAACCCATCCCGCCAAGATACGGTCCAACAGCCGCCGAGCGGCATCTCACTTGAAGGCTCGACCGCTGCGATCCAGCGATGGCCGATGCTACATCAGCATCTTTATCCTTTCTACGACCAACTGTCGCATTATCGGGACGACCTTAAAGACTGGGCGGACAAGAATATGACTTTGGTTCGCACTGTGACGTTCGAAAATTTTACTGCTAACGTCTATGCTCGTCCAACCGCCACGATGTAAGTCTAGCGCGCCGGAACGGGTCAGTTAGCTAGTTGCAATACTGTTCACTTAATTTTCGCGAAGAGGATAATTACGGTTCGGCTTTGTCGCTGTGTTGTGGAGAGATTTGGAGGTCGGATTGGATAATTACTCATTTTACGTTTAACTCCGCGAGGAATAGCTCGGCCACGGCTCGAGACGCATCGATCCTGAAGCGATCTCGGCAAAAAGGGCATTGAGAAAGAGCTTACGATGCTGAGGGGGGAACGGCTGGCCAGGCAGCCAGTTTGCGACGGACGATCCGCAGGGAGTGAGTAAAGGAAACTCTATCGGGATCGAGCTTTTCGCCTTGGGCAGCTTCATAGATCAAGGAGCGCACCATCCAATGGGCCAGCACTAGGCCGTAGAACTCCTGTTTTACCAGTTCGGGCTGTTTACTGCGCAGCACGATGCGCCCTCCCCGTAAATGAGTTTTGAGTTCGTCGAAAAGGCCTTCAATTTCCCAGCGTTGGTGGTAGAGCTCTGCCAATTGTTGGGCACTGGCCTGCTGGCTGTCCAAAATTGTGCTGATGAGCCGGTAAAGGGTAGGGTTAGGCTGGGCTTGTTGTTCGAGTTGATACTCGATGACTCGCACCACTAAGGCTTCGCGGCGATGTCTGCGCGCTTTGGTCGAGGAATAAAAGCTCGAAAGATACGAGCCATCCTCGAGGAGCTTTTCGACTGGCAAAATCATGTTTTGGCGAGCCCTCCATACCAGGTGAGCTCCGCTGTGTTGAGCGGCTTGCCACAGCGGGAAAACCGAGTAGAGCCGGTCGGCCAAGCAAAGCATTCCCTGCTTCAAATCCGGGAGTACTTTCTGGGCCAGCTCCGATTCACTGCTTTTGTAAGGCCCCATCCCCACGGCAAACAGAGCGTGGGTACCGGCTTCGGCCAAGCCCACAAAACGCAACTGGTGAGCAGCTGTCGGTCGAATACAGTATCCAGGAAAGTTGCCGAACTCTGGGGGTATGGCGTAGCGGGTATTATCAGTGGGCAAAGGGCGCTCAGAGCCAGCGCGAGAGCGAAGAAAGCCAGCTAATGGAAAGGATCGAGGCGGTATTTGTCCAAAATCAAAAGCGTTATGGCAGTCCGCGAGTGACCCAGGTTTTGAGGGCGGC
>JAFAXJ010000531.1 GCA_019241095.1 Verrucomicrobiota bacterium
GGTTATAACTGCCGAGCGCCAATCACGACAAAGAATGCCACCAAGCGTATCCTAGCAGCCGGAGTTTCTTACCGTAGTAAAATTGCGCCGCAATTTGGGGAGCTAACTAACCCAGCTTTCCAGCGGAAGAACGCGTATTCAGCAATCAGTAACCCTAACAGTAGAAGAACTAACGGTGTTGGCGCGCTGGCCCGACCATCTCGTGCGACCCATCTCCGGTTGCGAACTGTCCAGATAGCTTACTACTTCTTTGTTTTCGGGTTGCGGTTGCGACCTGTCCTATACTGTTTGCTGCGCGCAATACCCAGATAGGACCTCAACTCCCTTTTGATGTGGCGCCCTGATGAGACCTGTCTCTTCGATTAAAACCTCCATATGGGATTCGTAGACGGGCTCGCGAACACAACTGGTTTTCAAAACCGATTGACGTTTCAGACTCAGAAATTGATTATCCCAGGCGTGGTGTCTCAACCGCAAGTTAAAGCCGCACTCGTTGTTGAAAGGCTCTGGAGAACCGAAATTTCTTTAGGGACGGGTTTGTTCCTGGTAGGCATTGTTCAGTTTTTTAGAGTAGACCAGATTCCAGGTGATTTAGGTGATAGCCGTTTCAACATGTATGTGCTTGAGCACGGATATCGCTGGCTCATGCACCTTGATGGTTCATTCTGGTCCGCTCCATTTTTTTATCCGGCACCCGACGTGATTACCTATTCGGACAATCACTTGGGAAGCTTCCTGTTCTATTCCGTATTTCGAATATTCGGTGCTGGCCGTGAAACGGCATTCCAGTTATGGGCCGTTACTATTTTTTCCCTGAACTATTTTATAACATGGATCGTTCTATGGAGACATCGATGCAACGCTGTCGGCGCGGCTGGCGCCGCTTATGTCTTTACGTTTGGTATAGCGATGGCCGCCCAAATGACTCACATCCAACTGGCACCAAGATTCATGGTTCCAATCGCCTTCTGGATGTCATCACGCCTAATCGAAACAGGACTGCCAAAATACCTTCACGGTTTACTCGCAGCATGCGCCTACCAAATCTATTTGGGGATATATGTCGGTTATTTTTTGATTCTCTCGCTTGTCCCGTTTTGTCTGGCTTTATTTCTGATCCAGCAACGATGGACCAGAATCGGTTCGTTCATCAAACAATCCGATTGCAAAATTTCTTATCGATTGATCGAGTACACCGTGTCTTGTCTTGTCTTTGTATTGGTCCTGTTACCAATAGCGATTCCCTATTACCGAACACACCAATGGGTGGGAAACCGGTCCTGGGAAGAGGTAATGAAAATGCTTCCGCGAACGCGGTCGTACTTCTACGGACCAGACTCGATACTTTGGGGAAATATATCTCAGCAGATTGGAGCGGAACTTCCATTTTGCAATGAACACAAGCTATTTCCAGGAGTTCTGCCCTATCTCGCGATCATCGCTTTTGTTTATTTGCGTTTGAAGAATAAGACGGATCGAGCGCTGTCGCAGGCCGGACTTGCGATGATTGGAGTATTACTTGTTTTGGTCCTCCTAACTTCTTACCGTTACCGATTCGCATTGTATCATTCCATTTGGACATTCTTCCCAGGCGCCGGGGCAATTCGGGGGGTTAGCAGGATTGCGTTAGTTTTGCTGTACCCGGTCGTCTTCATCTTCGCAGTGACCGGCACCGCGATTATGCAAGGTCACGTACAAATTGGCGCGCGTTGGAAGCAAGGATCCTTGGGGTTGGGCCTCCTTTTACTTACAGTTGTTGACCAGGCGGCTGTGAGCCTTTCGGTAAGCAAACGAGAGTGCAAACGCAGGATCACGCAGATGGAAACAGCTATGTTGCAGGCTAGAGGAAGCAGGGTAGATCGCAACGTGTTCTGGGTAAATCAGAACAATGGGGATCCTTATTATGTAAAAGATCTGGATGTAATGCTGGCCGGCCAGGCTCTCGGGATGAATGTGGTGAACGGATATTCAGGGTTAGTGCCGAAAGGATACGCGTTTCGGCTGACCGCCCTGGAGGGAGACTGGTGCGATGATTTGCGGAATTGGGCCAAAATCAATCCGGGATTTATCACGGACGATTCCTTGATACAGATCGGCTCCAAGTGCCAACTCTCTTCTCCGAAACTATCGAGGTGACGGTATGGGAGTGATTTCGAACCGAGATCACTCGCTTTGCGCTGCAAGTTGCGGAGCATGCGTTCCTTGAAGAGCTTTTCGTAGGCTTGTTGACCGGCTTCGACATAAGCTGTGCCGATTGAGCATGCGGTAAAGCAGCCGTGCAAACTTATGAGCTCCGGCGTTGATGGCCGTTGGAGCTCCGAGTCGTGATTTGATCGCCGGATGAAAGCGCCGATAGCCACCAAGCGTATCCGAGCAGCCAGAGTTTCTTACCGTAGTAAAATGCGCCGCAATTTGAGGAGCTAGCTAAGTAACTACTAAGACTCAGGATATGCCGCTTCCAGTTTTCTAAAGATCTTTGGAACCCAAGACCAGCCGGCGGCGGCTCGAGGAATTTACTTTGCAGCCGGCCGACTCAGGATCAGGTACTGACCGCCGAGCATTGTAGGGGCCAAACTGGGCTCCAAATGTCGCAACCAAGCTAGAAGTCTCGGAAAAAAAAAGGCCGAGGTCACCCTGATAACGTCAAAGCCGGCCAGCTTCAGCATTTTACGCGCTTCTCCCGGCGTCATTGTGAAGGTCCCTCGATCGAATTCGCATCGGCTCATTACAAGACGAGTCCCGGGATTCAATGGATTATTTTCCCAAAGGGCAAATATTGCGCCGGGCCTCAGGACCCGGTGCACAAAGTGCAAGGCAGCCCCTCGGTCACCCGGAGCAATATGATGAAACACGCCGTTGCAAAACACAAGATCAGCGTAACCTGAATATTCCTTCGGATGACAAAATCCAACTATGCCACTGTGGTTCCGTTGAGTTGCCTCAGCCAGGATCTGCGGTGAGATGTCCACGCCAACCACCGAATGCGGCTGAAATTCCCGAATCAAAAATGGGATTGCGATCCCTGGACCACAGCCGAAGTCGACTATTTTGGACAACCGGTGCAAGCGGTGGAGATCAATAAGCCGCCGTGTAATGCGAATTCGTTGCTTCGAAAAGTATTCGCCGGTTTCACCGGTAATCGATAAGCTTTTCGCCAGGATCTTCTCGTAATTGCTTGCGTAAGCGTCAAAGTCAGCGCTCATCGGCGACGCAAGTTTAGGATGCTAAGGAAAAACGTGCCGAAAGCTACTTGCGCTCCGAGGGTCAGCAATGTTGTGCCGGTTACGACCAAACGCACAAAAAGGCGAGAATCCAGAGGCCCGAAATGAACCAAGCTCCAACGGAAAAATGCGTATCCGGCAATGAGCAACCCTAGCAGGAGGAGAGCCGACGATAAGAGCAGCCCACCCTCCAGAGTTAATCTCTCATTGAGCCTGCTTAAAGCCGGTTCAGAAGGTAGAAACCCAAAAGCGTTCGCAAATACTCTGGTAAGGAGAGCGAAGGCCACGGCATCGAAACCTACAATGACAAAAAGAGATGCAAACAGGAGCGAATGAATGTCGAGACCGATCCTGCCTATGAAGAGCGTGCCAGGCAATAAGAGTCCAAACAGGATGAGACCGATTGTCATCAAAACCAAACCAGGAATCAGGAACAGCCAACGAGGGCTGAACATTAGAAAAAATCGAAGTGTACGCCAACCATCTCGAAACGTGCGTAGGTGCGGCCGGCCGTTAGTGCGCCCGTCTTTATAAAGGATCACCGGCACCTCTGTTATTTTTGCCTTCAGCAAAGATGCTTTAATAATCATTTCGACGGCGAACTCCATGCCAGTGCATTGCATCTCGAGCCGCTGGTAAAAGGTTTTAGAAAATCCTCTCAAACCGCAATTCACATCGTGAATCGGCGCGCCAAACCAAAAGCGCGCTAAGAAGCTGAACATCGGATTACCCCACCAGCGGTGAAGAAAAGGCATCGCTTCCGCCATGATTTTTCCGCCCCCTGACGGAAGCCGGCAGCCTTGCGCAAGATCGAATCCCGCCCGCAGTTTGAACAAAAAGCTATCCAGAGCTAATAGATCATAACTGTCGTCAGCGTCTCCCATTATGACGTACTGGCCCCGGGCGCTTTCGATACCTCCCATCAGCGCACTTCCATAACCCTTTTGCGAGACAGGAATCACTCGCGCCCCGGCACGCTCAGCTAGCATTTGCGAGCCGTCGGTGCTGCCATTGTCGGCAACAATAACCTCACCGTTCAGATTCTGAGCCTTGATCCACTGTATCGCCTTAGCAACGCAAGTCCCAACAGTCTGAGCCTCGTTCAGGCATGGGATCACGATCGAGATCTCACATTCCAGCCGTTCTTCAGGAAATGAAGCTTCGTCACATTCCAGGATTGCTGCCTGTAGCTCGGCGGGCTCCTGTTCTCTGCGGTGATCCGCGGTGTTACAAACAGGTAAATTTTCCGGCATTAAACGCTCCGGGGTAGGAGATACGTCAAGTCAGTCTTGAGGGCAAGCTGAGTGCTGGCTTGTCGCTTGCTTGGCCCGAGCGTCATTCGCGATCGTTTGGCTATCATTCTTGACACGACATTGTACGCGGTCATTCGGGAGGTCTGACCCGACCTGCTTTATGTCGTGTCAGTCCGAAATCAAGCTGGGTGGCGCCTTATCGCCCACCCTGGCCCCAGCATCGTTCGGTTACGGCTTTTAGGAAACGGTGCGCACGGCCATGCCGCGGACCTCTGACCTTACCTGCTGCATAGAAAGATCTTTACAAAGAATGGCTTCCAGCTTTTGTACGCGTCTGAGGTTTATGGCCCAGACGACCGGCATTAAAGGACCTGATATTTCTTCCAACTCAACCGACCTAGATTATGAAACTGAAGCGTCGAGGTCGCGAAAGCCTACTTACGTTGTCGATGCCCGGAGACCCATCAGCAGCCGGCCAGCGGAGCTTTGGCAATGTCGTGAGTTATTCCTCTTGCTGGTAAAAAGAGATTTTGTTGCCGTATACAAGCAGACCGTATTAGGGCCGCTTTGGTTTTTCGTACAACCTTTTCTCGCCTCGTTGGTTTTCATGGTCATATTTGGGCAGATTGCCCGGCTGCCGACTACCAATCTACCTCCCCTGGTATTTT
>JAFAXJ010000507.1 GCA_019241095.1 Verrucomicrobiota bacterium
CGAAACCAGGAGAAACGGAGGGCGAAGCTCGACGATCTCCGAAGGAGGTACTAAAAAGAGTGAGGAAAAAAAAGGAAAACTAAGGATTCGATGGCCAAGAGCAGGCGCCTCGGTAGAGTGGTTACCAACCCGCCAAGCCGGCCCTCACATTTTCTATAACGTCATCCCAATCGCCAGGTGTTTTCTGGCGAAATAAACGCATTGTTGGATACCATGGGCTATCGTCTCGATCATCCATCCAACGCCAATCGGGTTGGTCGTGCAACAATGTCCAGACAGGCTTGCCGAGCGCGCCAGCAAGGTGAGCTATCATCGTGTCGATCGAAATGACTAAATCCAATGCCTGAATCAGCTGGGCTGTATTTAACATAGATGGCGAGTTGTCGTCCGGATTGAAGAATGGAAAATGAGCGGTTGCCATTTCAAGCCGTCCTGGGCCACGTTGAAGTTGAAAGAAAACAGCCTTACAAGTTTGTAAAGGACGAAACGAAACAAGCGGGATCGCTCGAGCTAGAACCCAGTCCCCGCCCCGCCAGCAGATACCCACTTTCAATGCTTTCTGTTTAAGGTCAATTTGGGGTGTCTCGATGTTCAAATAAGGAACGCGAGCGGGGATTGTCGATAAAGTTGTCCTGAAAACGAACGGCAATTCCGTGCACTCAATTTCAATCGCGTCCTGATCAGGGAATGCTTTCCCTAAAGGAACTAGTTGGAGCGATTCGGCAAGTGTCTCCAGAATGGGGAACAGCAACTCGTCCGCTTCGACAATGATTGATGCGACTCGCGGCACTAGGAGCGGGATATAGCGGATAAACTGGATTGTGTCGCCCAGGCCTCTCCAACAGCGGATAAGAAGGTGACGTCCATCGACGGGTGCACCCTGCCAAACAGCCCGGAGGTGAAGCGGCCTTTGCCGATAATCGATGTTTGCATTAAGAGCCCGATCACTTTCCAGCCAAGCGGCTTCAAAATCACCTCTCAGCATTGCACTCCTCCACCTGGCAGCATTCAAGTTTTCAAAATCCTCGACTGTTTTTGCTGGCTGCTTTTTTTTCATGAGTTTGAGTTGAGAATTGCACGGATAATCAAACCTTAAGACGAATTTGCACAGCTCCCAGGCTCATACACATAACGAACGGATATCATGGAAAGAACAAGTTTGTCGAAGAACCATCGGTTTAGACCCGTTGAAACTTTATTCAAAATTATTGTCACGAGTTTAGCGGTGGCGATTGTTTTCGTTTTCCGATCTATAAAGGGCAACTACAGATTTGCTGACAAGGTGGTCATCATTACCGGAGGTTCTCGGGGGCTCGGATTGGCGATAGCGCGCGAATTTGCCAAAGAAAAAACCAGGATCGCTATTCTGGCTCGAGAAGAGCCAGAGCTTGACGAAGCGAAATCCGAACTTTTGAAGAATGGCGTTGAGGTCCAAACCTTCCCTTGCGACCTCTATAAGCAAGAAGAAATCAGTTCTGCTATCAATGCTGTCGCCCAGCACTTTGGTCGTATCGATCTACTGGTCAACAATGCCGGAGAGATTGTTGTTGGGCCGCTCGCTACCATGAGTACGCAGGATTTTGAGGAAGCAATGAAGATCCACTTCTGGGCGCCTTACTATACGATCTCTGCCGCTACGCCATACCTACGTCAACAGTCTGAATCGCGTATTGTGAATATTGCTTCGGTGGGCGGCGCAGTTGCTGTTCCTCATCTTGCTCCCTATTGCGCCAGCAAGTTTGCACTGGTCGGTCTCTCAGACGCATTAAGAGCGGAACTGGATAAAGAAGGAACTCGCGTGACGACAGTTATTCCGGGATTGATGCGTACCGGATCCCATGTGAATGCTCAGTTCAAGGGAAGCAACAAGAAGGAGTTTACCTGGTTCACTCTTGGAATGGCAAACCCGTTTCTCTCAGTGGATCCGGCACACGCTGCTCGTCAAATCGTCGAGGCGGCCCGCCGCGGGCAATCGGTTCTAACGATAACAGGTTTGACAAAGCTTGCCATCATATCTCAAGCGTTGATGCCAAACTTTACTGCCACTATTTTAAAATTTATAAATCGTTTTCTACCTAGCCAGCCTTCTAACGGAGGTACCCAGATTCGATCAGGTTGGGAAAGCAGGGTAAAGCTTGGCATATTGACTCGTCTGGCCGACAAAGCAATCGGCTTCTACAATGAGAATATCAGTACACATGGCAAAAGCGGGGGTCGACCAGGAGTTCACAATTGAGGTCGCTTCATGTAAGATGCTGGCTTGCGTGAGATAATCTAATCTCCCCTGAGACTGCGCGCTGTTAAAGTAAAATACCATAAGCGCGATTCTCACGGTCAGCGGGAGCACAAGTAAGCAAAACCTTGCAGTTTGCTTCACGCGAACCAATATGTTATGAGATTCACTTCTTTAAAACTGGATTCGTTGCGTGACCTTTTCATCGAGGAGTTGCGCGATTTGTACAGCGCTGAGAGCCAACTGATTGAGGCGTTGCCGCTGATGGCTAATGCTGCCCACTCGGCCACTTTGAAATCGGCGTTCAACCATCATCTTGCGCAGACCAAGGAACATGCAGCTCGGCTTGAACGAATTTTTTCCGGTATCGGCGAAAAAGCGGCAGGAGAGACCTGTGAAGCGATGAAAGGCTTAGTAAAGGAAGGCCAGCAGCTCATCGATGCTAAGGGAGATGCTAATGTACGAGATGCCGGATTGATTGGCGCCGCCCAGCGCGTTGAGCATTATGAGATGGCCGGCTACGGCACTGCGAGAAGTTTGGCGAAACGGCTTGGCGAGAATGAAATCGCTTCGGTTTTGCAACAAACATTGGACGAAGAAGGCGAAACCGACAAGAAATTGACTTCGCTCGCTGAGAGTCAAACGACTCCGCAAGCCTCTTCAACCGGTAGTCGCTGACGGGATATCTCATGAACTGGAAGGCAGGGCGCATAGGGGTGCCTTCCCTGGGCGGCTGGTCATCAGGCGTCCTCTTGAAGTGAAACTTGTGTCTTCGCTAGGGGCGAGTTCGGGCGTTCACTGACACGCCACTCGTGGTCGACACCGATTTTCAAAGGCCGCGGGAGTATCTAGATTGCTTGTATGAACCCAGCAGCAATCAGCAATTTCCAAACTGACGATGAATTGATGGAGGCCGTTGTCGCTCGAAAGGGTGAAGCTCTCAGGACCATCTATTCCAGATATGAACCGCTGCTGCGTACCGTTATTTTGGGAGTCTTACACGATGAATCTGATGTAGACGACGTTTTGCATGACGTACTTCTCCAGGTCTGGGAACAAGGCCATCGATATGTGCCAAACGAAAAAGGACTTCGAGGATTCCTCGTCACTTTAGCTCGGCGTCGCGCTCTCGATCGTTTAAGAAGACGAGCAGCTTACCGAAAAGCAACTGACAATCTCAAAGCCGATACAGACAACCCACTTGTAAACGATATCTCGGCGCCCTCCGACCATGCTTATACCCGGGACCTGTTGGAACTCTTGCAGCGTGTTATTCAAGAGCTACCCGAGGCGCAAAAGGAGGTCATCAATCTGACTTTTTTTAAGGGCATGAGCCAGAGAGAAATCGCTTCTGCCCGTTGTATTTCCTTGGGAACCGTTAAGACCCGCCTGCACTTGGCGCAGCGAAAGCTGCACCATTATCTGTTACCGC
>JAFAXJ010000334.1 GCA_019241095.1 Verrucomicrobiota bacterium
CTCCTCCAGTTGCAACAGTCTACGGTAGCGCAGCGAGATGCGCAGCACCTGACAAATAAGTGCCTCCTGACCCAAGCTCGCGCCCATCCACGCCGCGTCGTGATTACCCCAGGTTAAAGCCACGTTCGGTTGCTGCATGAGATAGCCGACAACCCGGTCACCGCGCGGCCCGCGATCCCAGCAATCGCCGGCGATGATCAGCTCATCGATCGTCAGGTTCCGGATGACCCGACCGGTTAAATGAATGAGGTGCAAAAGGGATCCGTGATCCGCCAACGCGTCAATGATCGCCTCGAGGTACGCCCGATCGCGTCCGGTGGCCGGAGCGTGCAAAATCTCAGTGAAAAGCTCCCTGTACTCGACCGGGAAAATACGTGTCGCGTGTTTCAGGCTCCTCCGGGCGGCTAGCACCCGCACGACAGCAAACAACTGATGAAGCGTGCGCAGGGCATAGTCCTTCTGCTGCTGCGGGGTCCGCAACGTGCATTCCAAACGCTCGACCACTTCGGCCGGGTAAAAAATCAGGGTCAACAACTCCTGAAAATGCTGGCGAGTCAGGTGTTCCTTAAACAGTCGCTCGACCAAAGGACGTAAGGTGCCTGAAGCGTTGTTGATGACGTGACGCAATTTCTGGTCCTCGCCGTGAACGTCACTTAAGACATGGATGGTGCCCTGGGGTAACGTCAGTTCCGCCGAGAACCGCGCGATTTCGGCCACGGCCGCGTCCACGTTGGGCACCTCGCGCGATAACGGGTGCAATCCCACCAATTCCCGCTCGTGAAGTGGGGCCTCGTAGTTGGCCTCCTCCAGTTTGCTCATGAGGTCACCAGGTTGCTAAAAGGTTTTTGAACCGCACCTTCGATCGCGTTCTCGCCGGTGCTCGGTCTCCTGAGATTCTCCGAGTCGTCCTTCGTTCTCGCCCTCGTTCTCGCTGTCGTTCAGGTCCGAGACAGAACACCGGTTCCTGCCAGGGCGTTGGTACCCTCAATCAAGATTAGCAAACGATCAAAGATCGCGAACAAGAACTAGGAGGAGAACGGGGACGATTGCGGAGAAAAAATCAAGCCGAGAGCCTTTTAGCTCGAGCCGGATTCAAGCCTCACGCTAAGCGCATTTCTGCCTTCCTTTGCGCGAGAATACCCTCTGCTTCAAATCGCTCAGGCCAGTCCGTTTTCTTTTAAGATTTCGGACGCGTTCGAAGCGTCTATCGTCTTGGTCGGCAATATGATCTTCTTTTCTACCTTATCACCTTTCATTATCTTAAGCCCTTGCCGGACTCCTTCGGCACCCGGCGTCGGATAAAGGAACGTTGCCGTAAGTTGACCCTTGGCAACCCAGGTGACACCTTCGTTCGGCAAACCGTCGATCCCGAGAAACTTCATTTCTTTTTCGCGCCCTGCATCCTTGGCCGCCAAGTACGCGCCATATGCGACAGGATCATTATGTCCATAAACCAGATCCACTTTGTCGAATGACTTCAGAGCGGTAGACATCACCTCGTAACCCCTGGGCTGTTTCCAGTCGGTATCGATAGGCTGGAGCAGCGATTTGATTCCGGATTCCTTGCCTACAAATTCCTCAAAGCCATCGTGCCGATCATGGGCGGGCTGCGTGCCCATTCCACCCCAAAGCTCGATGATGTTGCCCTTAGCATTGCCAGGTCCTCCCAGCAATTTAACCGTGTACTCTCCAGCAGCTCGCCCGATCGCGACGTTATCGCCCCCAATGAACTGTGTGTATTTATCTGTGTTAACGTTCCGGTCGAGAATGATGACGGGAATACCTGCGTCGATCGCTTTCAATGTAACGCCGGTTAGTCCGGCGGATTCTTTTGGACTGATCAACAGAACGTCCACACCCTGCTGAATGAGGTTCTCAACATCTGCAACCTGCTTCTCGGTTTTATCCTGGCCGTCGGTAATGATCAGATCTAGTTCAGGATGCAGGTCCGCCTCTTTCTTCATGTCTTTGTTAAACTGAACTCGCCAAGGCTCGACAATAGTTACTTGCGAAAAGCCAAACCGATATTTCTTAGACTCGGCTCGGATGTGAAATGGCTTAAATACCGTTGAGGAGGCAACCGCCACAACGCTTGTTTTGATAAATGTTCTTCTTTTCATGTTGGGGGAATCCTTTCGTTATATGCCAGGTCCGGCATCGGCGTCAATGCCGGTAAGCCGACCGTCAGAAAGGACTCACGGAACTTATGGGACCCATAGGTCTCATGGCCAGGTCTCATGGCCTGAATCCAAGCCGCGGATCGCCGCACAAGTCTCAACCGGCTTTTTCCACCAGTTCCGAACCCTGACGCGAAGGCGGACTGGTCTTTGTGGAAAACCTGCCTGAGCGCAGGCGTTTCCACCAGACGCCGAGCTGTCCTTCCTGTAGCAGCACAGCGGCTAATATGATTAGCCCCTTGAGAACTAACTGGGTATTGCTATCAATGTTCTTAAGCAAAAGAATGTTACCCAGAAAACCGAAGATTAGCACGCCAACAAGTGTTCCCGTCATAGAGCCTTTTCCTCCCATCAGGTTGGTACCGCCAATCACAACGGCAGCAATTGCGTCCAACTCTGCTCCCTCTCCGGCATCCGGTTTGCCTTGACGATATTGGGCTGTGTAAAGGACGCCAGCCAATGCAGCTAACATTCCCGAGATCGCATACACAGCGATCTTGACTTGGTCTACATGGATACCGGCCAAACGAGCCGCCTGTTCGTTTCCCCCGATCGCATATACGTAGCGGCCAAAAGTGCTGTACTTCAAAACAAATCCAAACACCAGCACAGCGACAAGGAAGAAAATGCCTGGTACTGGAATAACTTGGAAAAGAAGGGCGCGCAGAATATCGAACTGCTCAGTCGCGTTAGATCCAGTATAAACCGGGTATATGGCAGCGCTTTGCCCGCCCATTAATCGGGCTGCGCCCATGATCGCTACCATCATCGCAAGTGTCACAATAAAGGGCTGCATACGCCCTTTCGAGATAATCACTCCGTTCAAGGCGCCTACCGCTAACCCCAAAGCTGGGACAGTGATAAGAACTCCGGGCACCCCGAACTTTGAATTTAATTGACCCGAAGTCCACCAAACGCATAACAGACCGAGCAAGATACCAACAACTATTCCCGATACACGAATACCTGGACTGATATCGTCCAGCGGTTTAGCTGAAGATTTTCTAATGTTAACAGCCATTAGCGGGATCAGATAGACACATAATAACAGCACTACGAGCCCAAGAACGGGGATCGCCGTAAGCGAGGCATTGTTCCATCCCTGCACCGTTAATAACATGGCGCAGGTAACCGATCCAAGCGCCATCATCGAGCCCACGGAAAGATCAATACCTCCAGTTAGAATGACCAGCGTCATTCCCGCTGCAATGATCCCGTTATTGGACACCTGCCTTAACACGTCCGACTGGTTCCCAGGGCTTAGGAAAATGTTAACTCCCTTGTGATTAATTGGAGAAAACGCTACGCCTATCCCATAAAGGACTGCTAAACCCCAAAAAAGCTTTGTCTGCAAAATGAAACGGCCGAAGCTCTTTAAGAAATCGTTCACACCTGCATATCCTCAAATTTAAACTGTGACTGTACTGAACCGCCTGGTGAGGCAAAATCTAGAATGGCTTCCTGAGAAAACTGTGCGCGGCTCAGGATTGCGGTAGGAAAGCCTTCTCTCAGTACCAGAATACGATCACTGAGCAGCATTAATTCAGGCAACTCCGAGGAGACCAGCACAATCGCTAATCCCTCTTCCGCTAATGACGTGATCAACCGGTATATCTCCGCCTTAGCTCCGACGTCAATTCCGCGCGTTGGTTCATCAAGCAACAAGATCCGAGGTTTTGTCCAAAGCCATTTTCCGATTACGACTTTCTGTTGGTTGCCGCCGCTTAGAGTTCCAGCCAGTTGTTCAGGCCCGCGTGCATGAATGGTCAAACGGGAAATAGTTTGATTGGCTAGCTCTTTTTCCCTGATGCGCGAAACGATCCCAAACGAAGCTAACTTGCGCATAACTGGCAACTCAACGTTGCGATCTATTCCAGAATTTAGCAGAAGACCGTCTCGCTTGCGATCCTCGGTAACCAGTGCAATTCCTATCGCCTTGGCCTGCGCAGGGTTGTTCAACTGTACTGGTCGCCCTGCTACGAAAATTGCTCCGCCGGCAGTTCCTGCATGCAGTCCAAAAAGAACTTCTAACGTCTCTGTGCGGCCAGCACCCAAAAGGCCTGCCAGTCCTAACACCTCTCCTTTGGCTACCGAGAAACTCACATGGTGAATTAGTTCCTGCCGGTTAGGGGTCGGATTAGGATGTTCTAACCACAGGTTGCGAACCTCCAGAACTGGTTGTTGAGTTGCGGTTTCATGTTTGCCGCTAGCTAACACCTCCTGTAGCTCCCGTCCGACCATCATCCGTATGATTTCTCGACGGCTGGCGGTATGGGCGGGAACCGTACCGATCCATCTGCCATCCCGTAGCACGGTGGTGCGATGAGCCAAACTAAATACCTCATCCATCCTGTGCGAGATATAGCAAATCGCGACCCCCTCAGCAGCCAGTCTCCGTATGATAGAGAACAGCCGTTCAGTTTCACTGACTGACAGCGCAGAGGTGGGCTCATCCATAATCACGATTCGCGCTCTGGCTACTAATGCTTTTGCTATCTCGACTAACTGTTGTTCGCCTACACGTAGTTCTGATACCGGTCGGTCGATATGTCCGCCAAAGTTCAGCGGCTCAAGTACTTCCTGTGCCGCACGGGTCTGAGCCCGGCGATCAACGAAAAATAGCGATCGCAGTTTCTCCTGACCTAAAAAAATGTTCTCGTCCACTGCCAATTCAGGTACCAGGCTGAGCTCCTGATGGATAATCGCTATGCCGCCACGGGTCGCGTCCCGCGGAGAATCGAAATGGACGTAATGATCATTGAGATAGATTTCGCCCTGAAACTCCTGGATAAGTCCGGCTGCGATCTTCATCAGGGTTGATTTGCCGGCGCCGTTTTCTCCCATCAGCGCGTGGATTTCTCCAGGTAGCAGGTCAAAATTGACCTCAGTCAGTACTTGGGTGGGCCCGAAGCTTTTTGAGATCGAGATCATGCGGAGAGCTGGCGCGAAAGCATCCGTTCCGGTCTGGGGCGGCATGGAGGGCCATTACACCCTCAACGCCAGAAAACGCAACCTCTTTTCGAGAAGCCATGGAGGCCGTCAAAACCTTTGCTGTTTTGCCAAACGTGGGGGTCTCCCACTGACCCAAGACTAATTCACAAATGCGCTAGGCAACCTCTTCGCCTCCTTGTCGAAAAAGGTACATTATCGCATGCTAGCTGACCAGTTATGATTAAAAAACCAACCCAGATCCGGGTCCGATCCGGGCAGTTCGAATTCGTTAAGCTCAATGCGAAGAAGATTGATTGGCGAGATATGTACCATTCAATCCTGACGCTGAGTTGGCCTCGATTCGCCGGTCTTGTGTTCGGCGTTTATCTGCTGATCAATCTCGTATTCGCGGGGTTTTATCTACTGGGCCCGCATGCTATCGCCGACATGTCGCCCGGCTCTTTTTCCGATGCTTTTTTCTTCAGCGTGGAAACGCTGGCAACTGTTGGATACGGTCACATGTTTCCTGAAACCTTCTATGGGCACGTGATCACAATGCTCGAGATCGTTGTAGGCATGTTTGGGCTGGCGGTGATTACAGGCTTGATTTTTGTGCGCTTTTCTCGCCCTACAGCGCGAATACAGTTCAGTAAAGTCGCGGTGATCGGGCCCTTCGACGGAAT
>JAFAXJ010000343.1 GCA_019241095.1 Verrucomicrobiota bacterium
TTCGTTGAATGGCTGCATCCAGCTTGGGAGGAATTTCGGGGACCTGCGAGGTCATGTAATTGATGAAAAAGCTGAAAATGCCAGCCTGAGCGGCGACGTATAAGAATTGGGCAATGACGGCCATTACGAAGTGTGGGTGCGACCAGATGGAGTGCGAAACCCCCGACGTCGAATCATCCATGTGAAAGTCGTCCTTAGCTTTGATGTCGGGAACCTTGGCAAAATAGAATACTACTGCCAATATGATGACCACCACTGCGACACCTGCGTAAGGAATCCAGAGATTCTCGCTGCCAGTACTTTCTCCTGAGGCATTTTTGGAATAGAAAAACATCCCTCCCGCGATTGGCCCGAAAATCAAGCCGATACCGTTGCAGGATTGCGCCAGATTGATGCGGGTGGCGCCGTATTGCTCCGCCCCAAGCACAGTGGCATATGGGTTAGCGATGGTTTCAAGGAAGGTGAGACCGGCTGCAATAATGCAGACGCCCAGCAAAAATGCCCAAAAAGACCCGATGTGCGTCGCCGGAATAAACCAGAATCCACCCACTGCAACCAGTAAGAGGCCAGAAATGATACCTCCCTTGTAGCCCAGTTTTGCAGCCAGCCATCCCGCCGGGAGCGCCATCAGGAAGTAGCCCAGATAGTGCGCGAATTGCACCCACGCAGATTGAGCCAGGTCCAGGTGCAGTACTTCCTGAAAATGCTTATCCATGACGTCGATCATTCCGTTGCAAAATCCCCATAAAGCAAATAGCAATACGAGGAGTAAAAACGTGAAAAGGACGCTTTGACCGTCGTCAGTGACAAACATCCCTTTTCTGCGGTTTTTGCTGATGTTCATTTCTTGGAGGGATTGTGGAAGCTGTAGTAAATTCCCGTTTTACTCACGAGTCGAGCCGAATTTATCTGATTTTGTCGACTCCCGTTTCAGTGCTTCTCTTATCTCCAGCAAAAGCGTCTTCCGCGCCCAGACTGGAAAATACTGGAAGGCTTCCAATCGCGAACTGGATCGCGACTTCGACAGGATTTCACTATGTAACGTGTCTTAGGAATGTGCTCGGCCGCGGACCTGCTGCGATCACAGCTTGCGCATCGATTCAGGCAACTGTCCAGCCAGCGAGTAGGAACCTGCGCCGGTAAGAAAAAGCGCGAATGCAATGAGAAGCATAGTCAAGGCGAACTCTATTCCGCCTTTGGCAACTTCAAAGCCGTGTTGCAGGTGTACTAAGAAAATCGCACCAAACATCACAACAACGATACAAAGCGCTCCGAGCCGGATCAAAATACCGGTCAGAACTGCTAATCCGCCGCCAAACTGGGCTAACCCGACCAAGTAACCGATGAGGACTGGCGCATGCATACCAGCAGCGAACTTTTCCGGTCCTGGGCCATCAAAGGCTCCGAAAAGGATAGCACTACCGTGATAAATAAATACCAAACCGCATGCAATGCGAAGAAGTAAAAGCGCGGCGTCAGTAGATGATGACCTGGTCGGATCTGCCTGCGATGAAGTGTCCATTCTTTCGGGTGTTAATTCTGATATCTACACTATTTCATCTGCAACTAAATGCCAAAAAGTGGCTGGCTGAGGGCGCCAATCTCTGATGTTCTCAGCACGCCTGATTATAAAAAAGAACTGAGTACTTCCACCTCCTGCTGATTTTGCGGCTTCTCCGCAGCAGATTTCCTCGAAGCCGATCCGTAGGAGCTCCGATGCTGGCAGATAATTGGTACGACATAATCGTCAATCAAATCTCTGTCCGTCTCTTGAAAAAGGTGTTGTTCCTCTCAAAGGATCTTACCGTGCAAATCCGAATAGGGCGTCAGCTCGGTCGGGAGACGAGGATTTCCCGAAATTCAATCAGGGTTTTCGCTCTGTCTAATCCTAAAGTGCTATTTAACCAGTCACAAACCGGGTCGATGTGGTGGAAATATCTGGACAGGTCTTATCGAGGAGAAATGCCGCACTATGAATAGCGTTCTGACAGAAGCCGCTTGGTCCAACCCTGGTACATCCGACGAACTCGAGAGTCTTGAGAGTTTAAAGGAAAGCTTGGTGTTGCGGGCTCAACTCCCGGTCTCGCTGCGAGCCGGGCGGATCATTTTCGGTTCACTCATGGAGTACAGGGAGGGAGCGATAATGAGAAGGTTTGAGGACCATTCTATTGAGATCCAATCAAGTCCGTTAGGTTGGCTGGTCAGTGTTCGTTTGAAAGCTGCGGAACCGGGCGAGGCTAGCCGCCTTTCAGTCATCATACCTTCTGACCTCGATCTGCGCAGTGGGTCTCCGGTTGGGTTTCAGGGAATTTTGATAAAGCAACTTCTGCCTGCCTTTTACGGGCAACCCTCCGGCTACTCGATAACTACGGTGCCGGGCTGGGCCACCTCCGTCGGAGCTGCGCCGGAGGTTGTAGAATATGAATTTTTCTCAACTCTCGACTTTCCCGCTTCTTAGCAGTCAGCTCGTTTAAAATAGGACCCGTGAGTCTCTTGAGATAATGGTAGCTAATTCTCATCAGGCTCATGGGTTCCTGGAGCCCTGCTCGTTTAAAGCTGATCATCTCCCCTTCTCTGGACGCGTTCAGTAGTGTCCTTGTGCGCGATAGCAAGCTGGGCTAGCAGTTTCGTTCCGTGACCCGAAGCACCGAATAGTGAAAGACGGCTTCGGGCTATTGCGCAAAGCTTTTCCGTGACATGCCTGAGGATCCGCTGGTGCTTCGGTTCATGGTCCTCAGGGAGGGCCGCTCCTTCTTCCAGCCCTGCCACAAAACCTTCGATCAAGGCAGCCCCGATATTGATTTTGTATACATTCAATTGAGTGGCTGCTCGCGCATCTTCAGGATGTATCCCGCTTCCTCCATGAAGAACAAGCGGAATCCCTGTACCTTTTGCAATTTCGGCAAGCAGATCCAGATCTAACCGGGTCCGTTGTCCGTGCACTGAACCGACCGAAACGGCCAGCGTATCGCAACCGCTCGAGACCATTTCCATCGCCTCATTGGCTCCACATCGAACCGGTTTTCCTCCCTGATATTCACCCCCGAACAATCCAATTTCGGATTCTAAATTGGCACCTGCTTTATGAACTATATTCGCAAAGTAGCTGGTTTGAGCAGCATTCTCCTTCAAAGGAAGGTGCCCGCCGTCGTACATCACAGAAAAGTATCCTCTTCGCAGACTTCGAAAAATATTTTGATCCTCACCGGGATGGTCCTGGTGCAAAAGAATCGGCACTGGTTCCGGTTCGGCGACGCTGCGAACTAGCGCGTATAACTCATCCA
>JAFAXJ010000439.1 GCA_019241095.1 Verrucomicrobiota bacterium
ACACCTCAATCAAGCTCGCCCTTGCAGACGAACAAACCTTATTGAGTAAAAATGTAATTTTGACCAAGCTTTTGAACTCGAAACGCTTGGAGCGCGCAATTCGCGGCTGGAAGTTTGATCACGTCCTGCTTGGATCAGTTGTTCCTCAAAAAAACAAAGTTTTTCGATCACTGTTCGGAAACCAGCTTAAGGAGGTCAGCTCAGAACTGGATCTGGGTATAGGGATACAGTTTTCGGATCCGAGTGGGATAGGGTCGGACAGGCTAGCCAACGCTGTAGCGGTAATGGCTCGATACGGAACACCCGCGATAGTAGTCGATTTTGGAACTGCAGTGACCTTCGATGTAGTATCCGAACGGGGATATGAGGGTGGGGTAATCGCGCCGGGACTGGGGATGATGACAGATTACCTTTATCAACGCACCGCATTGTTGCCGAAAATTGATCTCACTGAACCCGTTGGGCCGATTGGAAAAACGACACGAGACGCGATGATGTCGGGCGCGGTTTACGGCTATCGCGGCCTGGTTCGACAGATCGTGACAGAGATCGTGGCAGTACTCCCAGGCAAGGCCAGAATCATCGCGACCGGAAGCTATGCCGAACTGATCGCAACAAAACTTCCAGAGTTGCAAATTGTCGATTTGGATCTCACTCTCGATGGACTGAGAATGGTCGCGCTACGCAATTTTTAAGATGAACACTCCTATAGCAATTGGTTTTGATATGGGCGCCACAAGTACCAAGACCGGCGTGGTCAAGGATGGCGTAATTGTCGCCAGAGGCCAAATCATAGAAACGCGTCAAGATGGAGATACATCCGCTTTGATCGATAACTTTGTTCACGAAATTAATCGATTGAAAGCCAGTTTTCCGGAGGTTTCTGCAGTTGGCTTCGGCGTGCCAGGTATCATCAATCCTGTTAAGGGGCTCGTTGTTAATCTCACCAATGTGAAAGGGTGGCACGAAATTGCGCTTCGAGAAATCATTTCAGCGCGCACTGGGTTGGTTGCAAATTTGGAAAATGACGCAAAAGCCATGGCTTACGCGGAGTGGAAGCATGGCGCAGGTCAGAGAGTACCCAATGTGATCTGTGTCACCCTGGGAACCGCAGTTGGAGGAGCATTGATCTTAAACGGTCAACTCTATCGTGGCGCCACATGGGTCGCGGGAGAAATTGGGCAGATGTCTATTGATTATCGCGGGGTGGATTTTGTGTATGGAAATAAAGGCGCTTTAGAAGCCTATGTAGGTCACCGCCAAATCTCCGCGAGAGCCAAAGAAATCTATTCAAATGCCGGGCAAGTCTTATCGGATGAAGACGCACACTTGGAAAATTTGGCGAAAGCGGCCGAGGCCGGTCACGAGCTTGCCGAGGCGGTATGGTTTGATATCGGGACCAAAATAGGGGTCGGGTTGGCCAATGTCATATGGCTCGTTAATCCTGATCGGATTGTTCTTGGAGGGGGCGTGTCGCTGGCTGGCGAACGCTTATTTAACCATATCCGCCAGACGATCCGGACACGGTGCGAGAAGACATTCTGGCAGTTTCTCGATATCGTTCCCGCGACGTTAGGCAATGACGCAGGCATTATCGGCGCTGCTACGCTGGCATTGGAGTCAGACTTCCTGCCTAAAATGTCCAGTGTTTCGCAAATAATCTAGTTAGGGCCTGCGGAGCACTGTCTACCATTTGTAGATCCATGTATAAACAGTTTATTTCGGCGGCGGCGGATGATGAAATACGTGTCCGGCCCCTTCTTCGCCGCAACGAAGCGTAAGACTCAACCCGTTCGAAAAGAATACAGGGTCCCGGTCGTAAAACCGTGCTTTTGAGCAAGTAGGACGTTTTAAGGAACGGGTCGATCAGATCGTCAGTGAAGTGCATGGTTCGCGCCGAGCACCCGGCGTTGATCGATTGCTTGTTCCCGGTGAATTGGAATCCGATTTTGAGCGAGCCTATACAACCGATGGAATTTCGCTAGCAGCAGCAACAATCAACGATATTCCAAAGAAGGCGAAAAGCTGAAGGTGGATTCTTCCGTGCTATTCGTTTTGCGCAGGCGACTGCTTTCATTCAGGCGGCCTCGCAAAAAAGTGCTTTGACCTTTCGAAGTCGTTCATCTAGGCACGCGTTCAGTTCCTGAGAAGACTTACAAGCGAGATTTGGACTATTTTACAACAGATCCTCGGTCAACACGCTTCGTTGCTCGCGCGAACCCAGGACCT
>JAFAXJ010000130.1 GCA_019241095.1 Verrucomicrobiota bacterium
AATCTTTCGTGGAGATCGTTGAGCTGAGAAATGCTGAAAGCATTGATCTCTCCCGGCTCAACGGTGAAGCCACGTGAAACTGCCGTCTTTTTCGAGGCGCCATCCCCGAACCAGAGAAGATCGTTAAAAAAAAAACCATTGGGCATGCCAGCTCGGGAAATGCGAGAGCACGGACGTTTTCCTGTCGCTGCACCAACGATCGCCGCGCATGCGCCTAAAAGAGAATTGATCATAGATCGGGAATGCATGGGTGCCGGGGCTGATATCTCGCGGGCTGGAAGGCCGGGCCGTTCAGGATCGAAGCGAAAAGGTCCAGGTCGAACCTCGGCGGCTTGCGGCTTCGTAAAAGGACCACATACCCCGTGGTAAGCACCATTGGCAGCAATGCGATTAAAAGTTTAACCGCGATCGAGAGCGAGTTTTCCGGGTTAAACAACGCAGTAAGAAGTAAGACTGAGATCAAAGCTGAAACAATCACCGGCATGCCCAGATTACCTTCAAACCCAAATGCGTGGCCCGTCGATTTGGCGCGTGGGCGGGTATCGGTGTAGATCAGATTGCCCTCCATGGGACGGTTTGGGCTGAGTTAAAAACTGCTTACTGCTCCACTGCCGGTCACACTTCCGAAGAGTGCGAAAAGACCCTTCATGAGAGCAACTGCGCCCGCAACGCCCAGACCGTAAATGACTGTCATTTTCCAGTTTTCGTCTCGTTTGGCGTTCAAAAACCCACCCATCACCATGACACATCCGGTGATAAACCCGAATATGACCAGAACATCGAAGCCAGTCCTCAACGGGGTAGTGAATGTGCTTAAATCGGTATTCTGTGGATTCGTCTGAGCTACCGCAGAGCTAGAGGTGAGACCCAATAAAAGAAGCGCTTTCAAACCTGTTTGCCACCAGTTCTGCAAGCGCATCAAAGGATTGACGTTAACATCTTTCATATAAGAACATTGTTTTCATATGTTATTAATATAAGCAAGATAAAAGTAACTTTTTGTTAAAACGTTTTAAGGCGAGCCTCTAAATTCGGGAACAGACACTTTGACGGTCCCCTGTTGCTCCGAGAAGTTACCTTGCCGTGCCCAGAAAGCCTGATGGCGGGTTCAGCCAGACTTCCGGGTGCCCTACGGCGCCTCAAGTCAGCGCGTCGATGAGGTTTTCGACCGCTCTCTGCGTTGCGCGCTGCACACTTTCATCAGTGAACGCGCCAATGTGAGGGCTGACAATAACTCGTTTATCCCTTAATAAAGGCGAAGCCGGGTCGGGAGGCTCAGTAGTGAAGACGTCCGTTGCATAAGTTGACAGTTTGCCAGCATCAAGGGCTTGGATTATCGCGTCTTCGTCGACTAAACTGCCTCGCGCGGTGTTGATAAGACAACACCCAGACTTTATTTGCCCTAAAGCCTCGCGATCGATCACCGGTCGTCCACTGGGGGAAGGTGGGCAATGCAAACTGAGAATTTCAGCGGTCGTCAAGACTACGTTCAGTGTCCCCCAGACGAAGTTGGCGCCGGGCTGGAACGAGCTGTCCGGGTAAGGATCAAATGCCGTAACTTTCGCACCAAGTCCGAGAGCCATTTGAGCGACTAATCGACCTACGGCGCCGCAGCCGACCAAGCCAAACTGTCTGTCGAGAATCTCCCTGCCCCGAAGAAGGTTCCAGTGTCCCTGCTTCAACCCGAGGTGAAGGGTCGGCAAGTGCCGTAAGGATGCCAAGGCGAAGCAAATAGCGAGTTCAGCAACACCGCGGGCATTTGTACCTTCAGCTCTTAGAACCTTGATGCCAAGTCGGTCTGTCAAATCGATCGGCACGTTGTCAACCCCGGTTCCGTTTCGACTAATCACCTTTAACTCGGTAGCTGACCTCAAAACCCGCTCCGAGATGGGTTCTACTCCGGCCAGCCAACCGACACAGCCCGGCAAAAGCTGCAAAAGATCGTCTTCGCTGGGAGTTCTGCCCGCCTGTGCATAAACCAGTTTGTACCCAGCCTTTTCGAGCGGCTCCAGATCGCGGTTTGGGCCCTGGGTGAGTGAGCGCGGCGTGATCAGGATTCGGCGGCTCATTTCGCCGCCTCTAAGGAACCGGCAACAGCCGCGATCTCACACAATCGGTCGAACCTTTGTCCGCTGATGGGGATCTCTAAATGAAACACCTCAGCGATGGCTCGCGTCCAGCCATGGATGAAATATGTCCAGCCATCCTCGACCTGCAAACCGAGCTTTTCCTTCTGAGCTCTCGCCTGTCGAAGGAAAACCAAGTCTCCCCGGTAATTAAACTCCCAAACGATTCCCTTTTCAGGAAATACTGCCTGATCACTGAGGGGCGAACCCGGAGCATCTTTGCCCAGACCGGTAGCGTTGACCACTAAAGAGCCGGGTTTAAGTCCGGGAAGTATAGCATCGTTTTCGTCCGCGCAGGTAATCGCCAGGTAGTCAACGGGAACGCTTGACCCGAAGCCTGCGTGACGGTGCCGCATTTCCACTAAACGGCTTGGCTGCCGATCAGAGATCAAGATCCTCGACGGCCGACTGCCCTCGTCTCCCTCGTTGCACATCAGATGCCAGCTCGTCGCGATTGACGCGCCGCCAGCACCAATCAAAAAAACCTCAGCGCCAGTTTTTTCCCAATACTTGGAGGGCAGAAATCCGTTGAGGGCCAGCCCAGCAGAAATTGGATCTTTGGCATGTGCAATCAGCTTACCTTCCAACTTTGACAAACAGCTAGTTTCGCCAAGTCGCTGCGCGTGTGGATCAGTTTCATTGAAAAGATCCAGACAAGCTGCAAAAAGGTCCAGCTTGTGCGTAGTAATCAACGCTCCTTGCGACAAAGGGTCCCTTTTAATGAATTGCACGGCTGACCGGTAGGCGGCCGGCTCGGCGCCTAAAGGAAAATCAATGCCCTTAAGCTGAGCATGAGGAATTCCCAAATACTCTGCCCAGAGCGGGAACACCTTCATGATAGACGACTTGCTTGTCGAGACGCCGATAAAATACATCGTGGGCCGATCGGCCGCCATGTTGGCAGCGCTCATCGTGTTTCGTCCTTTCGCATTCGCGCTTCGGACGCAATTGAAACTGCAGCTTTGGCCCGCTCCTGAATACCCTGCCAATCGCGGGCAGCGATCGCTTGGCGCGAAGCAATCCAGGTGCCTCCCACGGCAAGAACCGAAGGCTCGCACAACCACTCCCGCACATCTTGAGGCTTGACCCCCCCTGTAGGAATGACCCTGACTGCGAGATGCGCAAAAGGCGCAAGAATCGCGCGCATCAGTTCGAGACCGCCGGCCGGTACGGCGGGGAAGAACTTGAAAACCGAAACGCCTGCCTTGAGTCCGGCCTGAATGTCGGTCGGAGTCATAACACCGGGGTAAAACGGAAATCCGAGCTGCCCCGCTTCGCCGATAACTGTTAAATCCAGTCCTGGCGCTAATGCGAAAGCCGCTCCCGCTGCGCGCGCTTGGGCTAGGTAGGCGGAGTTCAAAACTGTCCCTGCACCAAGGAGAAGCTCTGGCCTTTGCTCGTGCAGGAGGGCGATGACTTCCGCGGCAGCCATTGTTCGGAATGTGATTTCAGCTACCGGCAATCCACCATGCAGCAGGGCATCGGCCAGATAGAGAGCTTGGTCGAGATTCTCAATAGCGATTATCGGGACGAGAGCGAGTTGCTCTAAGCGTTTTAGTATCTCAGTCATCTATATGCACCAGTCTAGCACGCGTTATTCTATCGTGTTCATTCAAGTTCGGCGTCGTGCTCGCAGTTAAATTCTCGCTCTGCCTTTTCACTGAATATTGTATCTTGACAGGTCATCCCGATGCGGCAGATCGATACGCTCCATGCTAAAAATCTTTTCTTCCCAGGCGAGCCCTACCGAGGTGATAACTGCTCTTAAAAGCTTCGTTGATGAAGAAGAAGTAGATCCATCATCTCGCATTCTGTTTCGAGGAAACCGCCCAGTCGTCGGCCGCTTTTCGGGACATGCATTCAGACTAAGACGTCGGGTCAGTTATCCCTGGTGGGTCTGGTGGTTGACTCCCGGCCGATGGTTTAAACCTCAGATTAATGGCTGGGTTACGATCCAGAACGGAGGCAGCAGGATTCAACTGGAAGGTGGTATATCGTGGATCAGTAAGGTTCTTTGGGTACTGTTATTTTTAGGTGCCACCGGCCTTATTGCCGCATGGACTGTTTTCACCTACCCTTATAATCTTAGCCACGACCCGGTTCACTCTGGAAATAATTTCCTTCGAGGCATCCTGGCATTGAACGTGGTGGCTGCGATCTTGATCATCCTTCCCGTCATTGGCTGGCTTTTGACCAGAGACGATCTTTCGACCCTTTTACGGCAGTTTCAGCAGCATTTGCATGTCCAGGAGTCAGAATAG
>JAFAXJ010000179.1 GCA_019241095.1 Verrucomicrobiota bacterium
GGAGAAATTATTCGCCAGGACAGCCTGCTCAGGCGAAACGAGCTTCGGTAATCGGTTGGTGAGGGCCGCGGCTCTTCCCGCGCGGCCCCTTTCCTTTCTCGGATGTCGTAGATCGGTGGACCGACCTCGTGGATCGAGGAATCTCGTGCCGGTCTCCGACTGCTTGGCTCTGAATAATCGTTTTCGTTTCCCGGCGAAAGATCCGCTGAGCCGCCAGCAAATAGGCGTCTGCCCCGACTCATTCAAAGGCGAGTTAATCGCGATTAGCAGCAGTTCGCGGCTGAACGGATCAGGGACCGTAGTTCTTGGGTCTAGAACGCGTATCTAAGGCCGAAATTAACCTGGACAAAGTTATTCGAAGCGCCGTTCGGGATTACGTAAGCCGCTTCGCCGAAGAGCCCTATATGTGGCGTAAAACGGTATTCCATTCCGCCGCCAATGTGCCCGAGCACCCGATCCGAGCCGATATTATTGCGCAGCGTGTTAACGCGCCGGCCCGTAAAGGTAACGTCATGGGTCTCACCGGTAGCATTATTGGTCACAGTAAAGCTCTCGCTGATGGAACGCCCTTCTCCTCCGCTGCCGAGTAAGATGCCGCCAAAGCCGCCGAATACATAAGGCGCTAAATGAACACTGGGCCAGAATGAGTCCAGGGGTAATCTCATCATTACGTCAGCAGTGATGACACCACCGGCAACGCTGCCCCCGCCGCCATGCACGCTCACAGGTGCAAAGCCAGGAACGAGAACCGTACGTGAAAAACCGTTGTTACTTCCTGAGAAATCAAATCCGGCGCCTTGGAATCTTACCCCCGCATATTTCCAGGGAAACCAATAGGTGAAATCCATACCGCCTCCCCATCCGTGTACATTGCCGCCGCCGTTCGCAAATCTGGAATTGCCCGTGTTGACGAACGTGGCATAAGAGCCGAAGGCGCCAATGTCGAACTCATTGGGGCGGAAGAATTCCGGAGCCGGCGGGGGCGGGGCCGGAGCAACGGGTTGCTTAGAGGAAACTTCTACTCCGGCAAATGCGGTTATAGTTTGCGATACAGCTATTAGTGCGGATAAGGCAATTGTGTTTTTCATATTGACTAGGTTCTTTGGTTCCATCCTCGGTTCTAGATTCGACTCCGAATCGGTGCTGTTCTGCAGTACTATCAAAGCCTATACAGCCAAAGTGCTAGGGTCTATTGGACCTTAGTACAGTATCGCGGGTAATTCGTCGACGGCACCAGCAAGCTCTTTATCCATTCGCCAGCAATGCCGGCCATTCGGTTCCGCCGTTCCGGTTTCCGAACTGCAAAAGACGAATATAGGTAGGCTTCAGCGGCTCGTCGTTGCGCGCGCGGTACCTCAACCCTTGCCGGGGACTTCGCTACTTGTCCCTTGATGAGGCGACGTTGTAATCGGGATCTCGAATTCCAGGGTCACTCCTCGTTCAGCATTGGGTGTCGCCCATATCCGACCTCGATGATTCTCGACAATCGAGCGCACAATTGACAGGCCCATTCCCATCCCGCCCGGTTTTGAGGTAAAAAAAGCGTCGAAAATTCGCGTCATAATTTCGGGGTCTATGCCCTTTCCCGAGTCGCGCACTGCGATCCGAAGGAACCCAGTCATCGGCTCACTGGCGAAAACCTCTACCTCACGGACGCCGTCAGCGCTTTCACAAACAGAATCGAATGCGTTGATCAATAGATTTAACATTACCTCCATGAGTTGACTTCGATTACCAATCACTCTTGGCAGCGATTTTGGCAGATTCAGCTTCAGACTGATTTTGTTGAGCTTCGCATCACTCCTGACGATGCGTTCAGCATCAAAAAGCACCTCTCGCAGATCGACAGGAGAGGTTTCCAGCCGATCCCGCTGGAAGAGCGCACGCACATTCCGGATCGTTTGTACCGCCCGGTTATTATCTCTGATCACATCTTCAATCGCCGCTTTGGCAAGCGCGAGATCTGGTTTTTGCGCAGTGAGAAGAAGGTCGGCCGTTTCCGCGTTACTGCGGATTGCCGCGAGCGGCTGGTTCAACTCATGCGCCAGAGAAGCCGTAAGCCTTCCCATCATCTCTCTACGGGATGCCTGAACCATCTCGCTCTCACGCAGTCGGATTCGCTTTAGCTCCTCCTCAGCCTGTTTGCGCTCGGTAATGTTAACGATGACCGCGGAGATTACGCCGGGCGTGTTTCCGGCGGCGGGAACAAAAACAGCACTGAAATCAACCCAAACAGTTTCGCCGTCTTTACGCACATAGCGTTGCTCGAACCGTTGTTCATTTGGCTGCCCGTTTACGTACTCTGCCAGTCGGGCTGCGTTTTCAGCGCGATCTCTGTGATCAGTCAGCTCCAGTAAGGTAGATTGCCGAAGCTCGTTCTCCGAGTAGCCAAGCATTTTCTGAACAGCGAGATTTGCGGCGACAAAGAGGCCGTCTGCGGTGAATAATGCGATGCCCGCGGAGGCGTTCTCGAACAGCTTGCGCCATCGTTCCTCACTGGCGCGCAAAGCTTCTTCTGCACTTTGTCGATCTCGGTTTTCTTTTTGAAGGTCGCCGACCAGGCGCGCGTTATCCAACGAAATAGCCGCTTGGGACGAAAGCACCTCCAGCAGGGCGCACTGCTTCGGAGTAAAGACGTGCGAAGTTAGATTATTTTCGAGATAAAGCACGCCGACCAGCTCGCCCATCTTCACTAGAGGCAGGCAAAGAACGGACCGCAAGCGGTTCTCCCGGACGTATTCGTCATCCTGAAACTCGTTTTGGACAGATGCATCGTTTACGAGCACGCTCTCTCGCGTTCGGACTACATAACGGAAGATAGACCTCGCGAATTTGGGTGACTTAACAATTGCGTGCCTCAGCGTCACCCGGATGCCATCTTGGCCTGTAATGGCCTCAGCCTCGACTAACTGATCAGTGCCGCGGGAAAGAAACAGCAGCGCGCGCTCCGCACCCGCGTTCTGTACCGAAACGGCCATAAGTGCCTCGATGAGCTTCCCGAGGTCGATCTCACGGTGCAGCGCTTGCAATGCAGTCATGACGGTTTTTAGATCTAATTGCTCGAGCGAGTATTCCGCTTCATGGGCAAACCTGGATGAGACCCTCTGCTGGAATTCAGAATAAAGGCTTTCGAACTGCTTTACCTTACCCCTTGCGCCCCACCGGAGATAACATGCATGGGCATTACGCAGGTGAGCATCGCCTGCGGTCGTGAAACCATTCTCCAGGTAAAACTTGGCGGCGACTTCATTGGCAATAGCTTCATTCTGAACGCGCCCACTTCGACGAGCGCATTCGATTGCCCGCTCATACCAACGGATTGCATCGAGGTTGTGGCCTTTGATACGAGCAAATTCGGCTGA
>JAFAXJ010000383.1 GCA_019241095.1 Verrucomicrobiota bacterium
ACATAATCCCGCTCCAATACATCGAGGTTCAAGGCTTTAATCAATTCCAGGGAGGTTTAACCCTCAACCTTCCGATCAGAGCGATACTCGCAACAGAAAATCAGCCATGGAGCTGGGTTACGACCCCTTCAGGCGCCTTTGCTGCCGCAGGAGACAACGAATTAATCTTCGGAGCTGCGCTATCCAATGTCTTCACTTACCATTGGAGGCATAAAGTGAATTTTGCTTACGGCAATTACTTCAGCGCATTTACGGGTAATACAATCTACCAGGACGCGCCACAATTTACCTCAGGTGTTAGCCAGCAAATGATGAAGCACGGATTTCGGGTTAGTGTGACCCCAACACCTGACTGGTTATATGAAGCGTATTTCGTTTACACTCAATTCTTTCATACCGCGTTAGTTAGTAATTTCTATACTGTTGGCATCAGTGTTGGTCGCCACCTGTCGGCTGAGATTCACGGACAGCACGTCGATTTTGGCTTTTTCTCGATCGGTGCTTACACCGATATTGGTAACAAATATAATTCCAGCCATTTTCAGCTCGGTTCGGCATGGACCTTTTAAGATGTTACAAAACCTTTAACTGTCGTCTTTCATATGATTAGCTTCGGAAAGGGCGCCAGAGGCGATTCAAAACAACGAAGCTGGCAGAACATAAAGGGCCGAGTCAAGACCTCGATGAAACGCTCAGTAGCCTTTGAGAATCTACCTTTCTTGATCCTGTTCATTCTCGCTATCGTTTCTTTGCTTTCGCGCCTTTGGCTGATCAGACACTAGAATAAACACCTGAAAAATTGAAGCCCTGGAGCACTGGAAACCAAGGCTCTGCCGCGCTCCAGGTTCCTCGTCCACACAATGGTCTTTCAGACGTACTTGCCGCACTCCTCGTTGAGCGTGATGAAAGCCCCGCCAGTTAGCTGGCTCCGTTACCTCGCCCTATTTGCCCAAAAATACAGTTCCGGCTAAGCCCGATGCCAATACGATAAACCAGGGCGGCAGTGTCCAGAATTGTAACAGACAGAATCCAAATAACGCAATCACTAGGGACACATTGGAATTTACCGCCGAGGACCAGACAGGGTTGAAAAAAGCGGCTAACAGAATACCGACTACGACAGCGTTAGCGCCTTCGAGTGCAGATCGGATAGCCTGGTTTTGCCTGAGTGCTTGCCAGTGCGGTAATGCGGCGAAAATCAATAGAAACGAAGGCAAGTAAATCCAGAAAAGACACCAGAGACCCACAAGCCAGCTGTTCCCAATGACCGTTCCGAGATAAGCTGAAAACGTGAAGAGCGGCCCGGGCATCGCTTGCGCAGCTCCATATCCGTCCATGAATGTATTTTGGTCTACAAAGTCAACGCCAACCGTAACAGCCTTCAACAAAGGTAAAACGGTGTGGCCTCCGCCAAAAATGAGTGCGCCAGATCGATAAAAGCTGTCCGCAAGATGTATCAGTTTACTTTCGGTACGGTATGCAACGATCGGGAGCAGAAGAAGCAGAACAAAGAAGATAGCCAAAGAAACCCTCGCCAATGATCCTTTCCCCGAGTCGCCTTGAGTTCCGGCAGCGTAGTCCGATGAGAAAATCTTATTTGTCATTCTGTTCTGCTCGACCGTGTATTGCCTTGCAACGAACGAATTTTGTACAAAACGAAAAAGGCCGCCGAACACAATCAGCATGGATTAAAGCCACGCGGAAGGCGCCAGCAGAATTATACACGCCGACACAATGGCAACGCTCAGACGCGTGCGATCGATACAGAATCGCGTTGCCATCGACCAAACTGCCTGAGCGACGACCGCCGCAGCTGAAAGCTTTAGACCTTGCAACAGGCCGGGATGAAAACTTTGGAATCGGTATGCAATCAGGATCATTGCAGTCGCGGACGGCGCCGCAAAAGCGATAATCGCGGCAAACGCACCGGCAATTCCCGCTCTGAGATAACCTAGAGCGAACGCTACCTGGCTGCTTGCAGGACCAGGTAACAATTGGCATAAGGCAACCAAATCAACATAACCAGCTTCTGAAATCCATTGCCGGTTGAGAATAAGCTCACGATGAAAAAAAACAAAGTGGGCGATTGGCCCACCGAACGAGGATAATCCAAGTCGCAAAAAAGCGTGAAATACCTCCCCCACATTACGTTTATCGGGTAAACCGGCCTGAATCGCCGTGAGCTTTGTACGTGCGATCATGAACGACCAGCCTGAGGATTTTGTAGACGAAACAGGAGAACCATCGAAAATACCAGATGGTTCATTCTACCGGCAGGGTCGTGTTTATCAATGAGGGGTCAGAGGCAAGCTCGTGGGAAGTTGGAGTAGAGGTGAGTCCACCTGAGGATTGCGTGAGAGTCCTGGTTGAATTGCCGGAATCCAATTCCGGCCTGGACACCCTGAACGCTCAAGCGGGACCTTTCCCCGACCCTTGCGTGATATCTTTAACGGTAAAAAGAAAACCGTCTGCGCAGATCGGGGATCTGATACCCGTAGATTTCGCCTTTCCTACAGATATTATGTGAGGGCTTAGATGACGATTCTTTAAAAGTTGACTCCAAGGCCTCTACGAATAACCATTGAATCCCTCCGGCCGCTCGATATAAAGTCGACGGCGAGTTCTTCAAAACCTTAAATAGCATGGATTCGCGCGAAGTCATTCAGGCGTTGGAACGTTATCTGAAAGATAAGAACGAAGACGACCGGAAAACGGCAGCACGCATCGGTGTGCCATCACACACGTTGCGAAGCTGGATTTCCGGAGCCGAGCAACCGCAAAGGCAGGTTGTTGTTCGCATAGCTGGAGTTTTGAAGTGTGCTGGTTACATCTAACGTTCGGACCTTAGGTCCATCCCGACCTTGGTTCATCGCATTCATGGAAAAAGTTGCCGTTTCCTTTCGGCTTTGCGTTGCAGGCAACACTCATCTGGGGAGGTGTTTTCTCCTTTGGAGGTGGTTGTCTCCTTGGAAGGTGTTGCCTGTTGGATTCTTGACGGGGCTGATTCCCAACTCTACACTCGCGCATTTATGAAGAAGACGCTGCGGTTTGTTTTGCCGCTGACGCTATTGGTCTTAGTCGCTTTCCCTTATCGCTCCCCTGCCCCGATTATTTATCGTGAAGGGGAAGGGTTCAATCTTGGAGATGAGGCCGAAATAGAGATCAAAAGGAACGCTCAAGAACAATACGACCTCGCCGAGCGTTACGAAGCAGCTCACGATTATAAGCGTGCTGGGGCCTCGTACCGATCAGTTGTTCACCGATTTCCCCGATCTGATATTGCGGCGCGAGCACAGTTCAAGTCGGGCGAAATGCTTGAGCGACTCGGCAAACTTCAAGCAGCGTTCTCACAGTACCAAGTGCTGGTAGACAGATATTCGCGAAGTCCAGACTTTGAAGCAGCCCTGCAAAGACAATATCAAATAGCCAAGGCTTATCTGGACGGGAAGCCCGTAGAGCTCTTCGGAATCCCTACTCTTCCTTCGATGGAAAAAGCTCAGGAAATGTTCACTAAAATTGTGCGTAATGCCCCTTACAGCCGGATTGCTCCGCTGGCGCAATTCGGAGTAGGCCAGGCGTTGGAAAAAAGCGGATCCATCACAGCAACCGTGAATGCCTACCAGCAGGTAGTCGACCGTTATCCATCAAGCGATGTGGCCGACAGTGCAATGTACCAGATCGGTTACACCTATCTGCAAGCCAGTCGTGAAACAGGCTACGATGAAACCGCGGCGATCAGGGCCCAAGAAGCATTCGAGGATTTTCTTTTACGCTATCCAAATAGCGAAAAAGTCCCACAGGTACAAGATAACCTTCGCATTCTGCAGGGACGAAAGACTGAAAACTCCTTCAACATCGCAAGATTTTACGACAAGCAAAGGAACTACAAAGCAGCTTACGTTTACTACAACGAAGTCTTGCAGCAACAACCTGACTCTGCAGAGGCCACTCGGGCCAAGCTGCGAATGGATCAGATTCGAGCAAAAGTTGGCGAAACGGCGTTAACGATCGGCACCCAACACCCACAGGTTGGCCAGACTTTGAAAAATGGTAAGCCGCTCCAAGCTCAGGTCGATACCTCTGCGCGCCCAGATTTCGTTGGACCTCCAGCGCCTGCGCCAACCCCTAGCGCGCGGCCGGAGCAGGGAAATCCTGAACAAAGGCCGCTTCGCACACCACCAGCCGACGTAGCCCCTGAGCAACCTTCAGCTATACCGCCCGCGTCGGCTGCGCCTGCAACCTCCCCAGCACCGCCTGCCTCGGCTATGCCGCCTGCTTCTCAAGTCCCCCAAAGCACTCCTGCGCCCGCTGAACCAGCCTTGCCGAGCCAATGATCACCGTTGCGGGACCATTTGCCGCTACGCCACCGCTTGAAAGCTAAGCTGCCTGGTTCGGAACAATCGGGTTTTCGGAAGCGCGTGCTCCATCTCTCACGGTTGTTTCTTTTATCTTACGTGATAGCGCTGCTCACTAGCTGCCTTGGCTACACGGTGGGGCCTGTACAACCCACTTTTATGAAAGGTGTCCACCGGGTTGCAGTTCCGATTTTCAAAAACATAACATTAGCGCCAGATGTGGAAGCGTTAGCGACCACAACGGTTATTAAGCAATTGCAACAAGATGGAACCTACCAGATCTCTGGTGAAGACCAGGCAGATGCAGTGGTTAGGGGCACTATCATTAATGTCCAGCGAACGCGAGCTCGAGCGCTGCGCGGAAACACTCTGGCGACTTCCGAATTTAACTTGCTGGTGACAATTCAATTTAGAGTCGTTCGGCCGAATACGGACGCTTTGCTTACACAACGAGAGATATCGGGTGTGAGCAGCTTCTTTGTCGGTAATGACGTCGCGTCACAGGAGCGGCAGGCAATCCCTTTAGCTGTTGAGGATGCGGCCGTCCAGTTTACGAGCTTTCTATCAGAAGGTTGGTGATCGCATGCTATTCGTGATTGGCTCACCGATTGGGAATTTGCAGGACATAACCATTCGAGCTCTGGATATCCTGCGTCACGTAGACCTTATCGCTGCCGAAGATACACGCCGCTCCTCGATCCTGTTAAATCATTTCGGTTTTCGCAAACCGTTGATCAGTTTTCACGAGCATAACGAAGCACATCGGACATCAGAGCTTGTAAACAAAATGGATGGAGGAACAAGCGTAGGCTTGCTGACGGATGCTGGCATGCCGGCGATCTCAGATCCAGGTTATCGCTTAATAAGAGCTAGCCTTGATAGCGGTATTAAGGTGGAGGTCGTTCCTGGCATATCAGCTGTCACTACTGCTCTAGTCGGTTCTGGTCTGCCTACCGACCGCTTTTTTTTTGGAGGATTTCTGCCAGTCAAAAGCGGTCAACGTGCTCAGGAGCTGCAATCTGCATTGGAAAGGCTTTGCACCTCCATTTACTTCGAATCGCCATATCGTCTCATTCGTTCACTCGAGGTGATTGAAACTCTCGATCGGGAACGGGCTCTCTGCATCGCGCGAGAATTAACCAAGCACTTTGAGGAATACCGTCGCGGAACGGCGAGCGAACTGCTGGAACAGTGCAAAAGCCGCCCTCCAAAAGGCGAGATTACTCTAGTCATCCGGGGTCTGAGAAAAGGTCAGCACTGATTCTTTAAAAAGTCGAATCAGATGAGTGCGCCGCAATCGCCCGTTTCAGTCGATTCATAATAGCTCGCCCGATCCCTTGCTCAGGCACAGGATCAACGAATATATGTTCTAAGCCGGCCTCATCCATCTGCCGCATTAGGCCGAACAAGCGCGTTGCCGCTTCCGCAAGATTTCTTTGTTCACTGAGCGATGCAACTTTGGAAAAATGTTCGCGATGATGAACGACGCCCCAGCAGATAAGGCCTGAGGGTTCTTTCGGAAGCCGCGATGGTTGGAACCAACTCATTTTCGTTTTGGGAGCGTAATGGCTTGCAGTCTGGCCTGCCGCCAGGATCTCGTTGGCTCTGTTTCGCTCAATTACAGGAGCAAAGTTGGAAAGTTCTTCGATCGAGATTGGACCTGCTCGCAAAATTTCAATCCGATTTTGAACCAATTGGATAATGGTCGATTCGATGCCGACCGGTGTTGGCCCACTATCCAGGATCAGAGGAACTCGCCCATTGAGCTCATCATTCACATGCTCAGCCCGCGTCGGAGAGATGCGTCCAAATCTGTTTGCGCTCGGTGCTGCGATCGGGTTGCCAAACATGCGTAGGACAGCATGGAACACAGGGTGCCGTGGGCAGCGGATCGCTACCGTTTCACGCCCGGCAGTCACAAGGTCAGGAACCAAAATAGTTCTTTGAAACAGAATTGTTAGAGGGCCAGGCCAATAACGGTCCAAAAGCGCAGCAAGTATAGCCGCATTTTCGGGGGTATGTGTTGTAAGCCTTGGCAGCCACCCGCGGTCAGCGATGTGTACAATCAGTGGATCGAAATAAGGGCGTTCTTTGATTGCAAAAATCTTTGCTACAGCTCCTGGTCGTAGTGCGTCCCCCGCAAGTCCATAGACCGTTTCGGTCGGCAGCGCAACTATATCGCCTCTGTTCAGATACTCGGCAGCTAAAGTGATAGCCCGGGTATCCAGGTCCGCGCGAAGCGTTACCGTTTCGATCAGAGGAGTCATGAAACCTTGAACAAGGTGGAGTGAATCAAAGCAAACCTCAGATGAA